>JAGPEO010000016.1:2051-3367 GCA_018056925.1 Phycisphaerae bacterium | reverse complement strand
AAAGCGGGGAAGCGCATGCAGTAAAGGGCCGATCTTGCTGCGCCACCGGAGGTGGACGTAAGCGGCGGCTACCGGCGTGCGGTGTTTGCTCGGCGAGCGGCCTGGTGGCAAAATGGCCATGGAGTGCGATCCGGCATGCGCCTGACGCGCCGGAAGAGTTCAGGCCATGGACTTGCGCTGAAATAACCCGGAAGTGACTCCGAGCATACCACCCTGACCGTACGGAAGGAGCGACAATTGATTACCGAATCCGATATTCACGGCTTTTTTCAATCGATTCTTGAACGCATTGGCAACGCCGAGCTGCGCGACAAGGTCGTCAAGACCTGGGTGATGGCCTGCGAACGCGGCGGGTGGACCAGTGTGGACGAGCTCCAGAAGATGCCGTTTACGCTCCTGACGAATTGCCATGGCGTCGATTTCATTCAGCATACAATCGCCGTCACCGAAGGCGCTTACGGGCTGGCCAAAGCCCAGGAGGCGGCTTACGCGAAGCTGCCGTACAAAATCGATTACGACCGGTTGCTGGTGGGTGGGCTGTTGCACGACGTGGGCAAGCTGGTCGAGACCGAGAAAGATGGAAAGGGCGGTTATCGCAAGAGCCGGGCCGGGAAGTGCCTGCGGCATCCAATTTCGGGGACGGCCTTGGCGCATGAAGCCGGGATTCGCGACGAGGCGGTTTTGAATACGATCGCCTGCCACGCGAAGGAGGGCGAAGGCGCGCCGAAATGTCTGGAGACGATCCTTATTCACCAGGCGGATTTCGCAACCTTTGACCCATTGGTGATGATGGAGAAGGGGAATCTGATTGCGTGAGCGGGACTTGAGTTCATTTGGGTGAGGATATAATAACCTCACTAGGCATGCGGCCGGTTCCGGGCCGACATTGCACTTGAAGGTAATGCCGGGCGATTCCGCCTGGCGCACTCGCCCGCAGCCCGGGAGAGCATCTTGGTCGAGAGCACTAAACCGACCATCGAGCAAGACCAGAAAACGCGGCGGCTACCGCCGTTCCGGGTAATTCTGCATAACGACGACGTAAATACCGTCGACCACGTCGTGCGCACGATCGTGAAGCTCACGCCGCTGAACACGGAAGAAGCCGTGGCACGCACTCTTGAAGCGCACGAGACGGGCTCGAGCATGTTGCTGGTCACGCACAAAGAGCGGGCCGAGCTGTATGTCGAGCAGTTCGCGAGCTGCAAACTGAACGTGACCTGCGAGCCGGATTCCTGAACCCGGCCAACGCAGTAGCTCCAAGGGGGGAGGATAGGAGAAGAAGCCTGCCAAGCCGCTGGCCAGGTGAAGACTGACAA
>JAGPEO010000016.1:0-1951 GCA_018056925.1 Phycisphaerae bacterium | reverse complement strand
TTCTGCGTCTACAACCCGGACACTTTGTTGCGCTTGCGCGATGCTTGCGGGCCGAGCCTGGGGGCCAATCTGGACCCGTCGCACTTTTTCTGGCAGGGCATCGATCCGATCGAAGCGGCGCGCGTTTTTGGCGAAGCCGGCTGCTTGTTCCACGTGCATGGCAAAGACACCGGCGTCGACCCGCACAACACGCGCATCAACGGTACGCTGGATGCCAAATCCTACGGCGATCTGAAGGCCCGAAGTTGGGTCTTCCGTACCTGCGGCTATGGCCACGGGGACGAGTTCTGGAAGCCGTTCATCAGCATGCTGAAGCGCGTCGGCTACGACGGAGTGGTCAGCATAGAGCACGAGGACGCGTACATGAGCGTCCAGGAGGGCTTCGAGAAGGCGGTGGCGTATTTGCGGGGCGTGCTCATTAAGGAGCAGCCCGGCGCGGCGTGGTGGTTCTAGATCCAGTAGGGAGATAGAAGAGAGGCAGGGGGCACGGGGGTCAGTACGCGCCGTCCGCGAAGTCCGCATAAATGCCGCCTGTCGAGATTTGTCGAGGCGGTGGCGCTCCAGCATTTTTTCGTTAAGGTACGGGGGCTTGTGCAAGGTCGTGTAAGTAGGGTCCGCAGACCCGGCGTTTTGTAAGAGGACGAGATATGCGCGGGTGCAGCCTGCGGGGGATGTCGCTTGTGGTAGCGCTGGTTTGGACGGCGGGGCTGGGGATGTACGCCGCGCGCGGGGACGTGCGGCCACACGTGGGGATGCTCGTCAACCCGGACGTAAGTGCCACGCACATCGTATTTTCATACGCGAATGACCTGTGGGTCGTGCCGCGCGACGGCGGCGTGGCCCATCCGTTATCCAGTCCGGCCGGCGTGGAGTCGTTTCCGCGCTTCAGCAGCGACGGGCAGACAATCGCGTTCATGGCTAACTATGACGGCAATACCGATCTGTACACGTTGCCGGTGACCGGTGGCGTGCCCTTTCGTGTGACGCACCACCCGGCGACCGAGAATTTGTGCGACTTTTCTCCGGACGGCCGGCTGATATTCTTCTCGAACGCCGAAGCGCCCTTCGCGCGCATGACACAACTCTTCACGGTCGCACCCAGCGGCGGTTTGCCCGAGAAACTGCCCGTGCCCTATGGAGCGAACGCGGCCATCAGCCCCGACGGCGAGTGGCTGGCGTACACCCTGCACACCACGGATAACCGCACCTGGAAGCGTTATTGCGGCGGCATGGCGACCGACATCTGGCTGTTCAACCTGAAGGACCACCGCGCCGAGTGCATCACCTGCTGGGCGGGGACCGACTCGCAGCCGATGTGGCACGGCAACATGCTTTACTACATGTCCGACGCGGGACCGGAACACCGCCTCAACATCTGGTCGTACGACCGGGTCAGCAAAGAACACCGGCAGATCACGAAGTTCGCGGAGTTCGACATCAAGTGGCCGGCGATCGGGCCCGGCCCGAACGGTGAGGGCGAGATTGTTTTTCAGAACGGCACGGATCTGTATCTGCTCGACCTGGCAAGCGGCCAGAGCCGCGCGGTCGACGTCACGATTCCCGGCGATCGGCCGAAGATTCGACCACAGCTCATCGACGTGAGCAGCGACATCCGCAGCGTCACAATTTCGCCGAGCGGTAAGCGGGCCGTGATGGAAGCGCGCGGCGACATCTGGACGGCTCCGGCGCGAGACGGCTCGCCGCGGAATCTGACGCGCAGCGTGGGCGTGCATGAGCGCTATCCGAGCTGGAGCCCGGACGGGCGCTGGATCGCGTACTGGTCGGACGCCACCGACGAAAATGAGCTGTACCTGGTGCAATCCGACGGCAAGTCCGAGCCGCGCAAGCTGACGAATCACGGGCCGGGCTTCCGCTACGGCATTCTCTGGTCGCCGGATTCGAAGTACGTGGTCTACGGCGACAACGCCGGCAACCTGTACCTGCGGGCGAT
>JAGPEO010000289.1 GCA_018056925.1 Phycisphaerae bacterium | reverse complement strand
GCTGCACCGTCATTGGCTCGCCGTGCCGAGCTGAGAAGACGCAGCCCGTCGGTGCGAGTGCGAAGTCCAGGACGCCGCGTCCCGGATTGCCGTGGGATGATCCATCCCGGCTGCTACCCGCGAACCCGGAAGTCAGAAGACCTGCCAGTGGACCGCAGAAGTCGGATTGCCTCGTGGGTAGGGACAGCCGGCATGCCTCTCTCGGATTTTCGCATCCGCTGTTGAACTGCTGACCCAGCGCCGCCGCGCGCAGCGCCGGCGCCTGCCAGCATTGGCGCGACCGTCCCCAACCCCGAACGCAATCCAAGTACGCCGCGCGGGTGCCGCGGCTTAGGAGGAGATGTATGCAACGGCAGCGTCTTGGAGGCAGCGGGGGCACAGTCTGGCGCTTGGTCTGTGGACTGTTAGTAGGTGTATGTGCGTGGAGCGTTCGGGCCGCCGATCCTTGGGCGGATGCAATCGTCTCGTACGACGCGGGCAGCGATGCGCTGCCGGGCTACGACCAGGTCGCGACCGTGCTCGGCCCGCCCGAGCGCTATACGGGCGAACTGGGCGGCTGGCCGGCCGCCGTCACCCCCTTCAATCCCGCCTGGTGTAGCGACGAAATCCTCAGCCTCGGAACCGGCGGCCACATTACGGTGCGATTCGACGAGCCGCTGACGGACGACCCGGCTCATCCGTTCGGCGTCGACCTGCTCGTGTTCACCAACAGCTTCTTCGCCGATGTGCAGTATCCGGACGGCGTGGTGGGCGGGTTCTTCGGCGAAAGCCCATTCAACGTATCACTGAGCGCCGACGGCAGCACGTTCGTGCCGCTGCCCGGCTCGTACTCGAGCGGACTATTCCCCACGCTGGGCTATCTGGACGCGGCCCCGCAAGATCCGTCGCCCGGTACCATTCTCACCGACTTCACCCGCCCCGTTGATCCGACGATCACGCTGGACGACCTGATGGGCCAGTCGTATGCGGAGTTGCTCGCTCGCTACAACGGTTCGGGCGGTGGCATCCCCATCGACCTTGCGGCCGGTGGCCTGGCGGAAGTCTACTACGTGCGCATCGACGTGCCGCCGAACGCCGGTCCTATCGCCTTCGACGCATTCGCCACTGTGCCGGAACCAAGCTCGCTAATCAGCTTTGGCGTTCTGTTGGCCGCATTCGCCTGTAGCAGAGGCGGTCCGTGTCGGGCCGGACTGCGGGGAAGCGTGCTCCCGAGCGCGCGCACGTGTGGTGTTCGAGGCACACGGCGCGCGTTTCGGGGCCGCGCACACCGGTTCTGCGCGATCTTGCTTCTGCTGATATTTGCAATCGCGACGGCAAACGCCGCGTCCTGGACACACTACGCCGGTGACAGTGCACGCGTCGCCGTCGCACCCGCGGGCCCACTGCAACTGGACGAGCCCGCCTGGATCGCTCCGCCGCCGGTGGACACAGAGTTTGTATACGACAGCTCGCCGGTAGTGTACGGCGGACGCGTCTTCGTCAAAGGCCGCCGCTTCTCCGGCTGGACCCCGGTCAGCGCGCGTGTCCTGGCGTACGACAGCAAGACGGGCGAAGAACTCTGGATTCAAGATGTAGACCTGGACTACTACGACGACTGGTCCAGCCCGGCCATTGATGCCGCCAACGGCACCGTCATAGTCGGCGCCGGCTACCGCCTGCACGCCCTCGACACGATAACTGGCGAGATTCGCTGGCAATGCCAGCTAGAGCGGCGCATCGTTAACGCCTCGCCTGCGGTCAGCTTCAACCTGATCAGCGGCGGGCCGCCGGCTGACCGCGTCTTCATCAGCGATTATTCCGGCGCCGGCAGCCAGGCCCGCCTGTACGCCATCAACGTCAGCCCCTATGAAGCCACCATCAATCCCTTCCAACCCGGCGAAATTGCCTGGAGCGCCAGCCTGCCGGGCGCCAGCGGCGCCACACCCGCCTATTACGACGGCTACGTTTACGCCGCCACTAGAACCGGTGTCATTTACGCCTTCGACGCCTACAACGGCGAGCCGCACTGGCAAACCGACGTCGCCGCTGCCGGCTATCCCGGATATGCCGCGTTCTACGGCGGTGTGGCCATCCATGACGGCTATCTCTATGCCGCCAGCTACAGCTTCTATGGCTCCGGCAACAACAGTGGACTATTCAAACTGCACGCCGACAGCGGAGAAATCGCCTGGGTTACGCCCTGCGAACGCACCGATTCCATTCCCGTCGTCACCGCTAACGGCCGCATCTTCCTCGCGGGCGGCCTCGATTGGGCGGGCTCGGGCACGAAAATCCAGGCTTTCCAGGACCTCGGCACTACGGCCACGCTGCTATGGGATACGGACGTCGCGACCGGTGGGGATCTGGTCGTCGGCGGCTGGACGCATCAGCCGGCCTTCGCGGGCGGCCTGCTTTACGCCGGCACGCCGAGCGAATACGCGTTCAGCCCCTACACCGAGCTGTTCATCCTGAACACGGCCCACAGTCCGGCCCAGCCGGGGTTCATCGTGGATTACAGCACTGTCGCAGGCGGCAGTCCCGCAATCGCCGGCGGCTGGCTGTATTCCATCGGCGCGCCCGGCCTGGTCGCCTTCGCGCGCCGCATAACCGGCGACGCAAATTGCGACGGCATGATCAATGTCTTCGACATCGATCCGTTCGTTCTCGCCCTCACCGACCCGGCTACTTACGCCGCCGCGTACCCCGACTGCGACTTGAATCATGCCGACGCCAACGGCGACGGCGAAGTGAATGTGTTTGACATCGATCCTTTCGTCAGTCTGCTGACCGGGTGAGCCAATGACCGCCCCTCAATGTAGCGTCGGCCCCCCGCCAGCGTTCCAATGTAGCGCCGGCCCCCCGTGGCCGACGTCAGCCGCCAAAGACCCACCCTGCCCACGACAGAAGCGAACATCTGCAACCCCGATGCCCGAGAAGAGCACAACATCGCCGGCCTTCTCCCTGATCGAGCTGCTGGTCGTCGTCAGCGTCATCGCGCTGCTGTGCTCACTGCTGCTGCCGACGCTCGGCCAGGCCCGCGCGCAGGCCAGAAATCTGGTCTGCTCCGCGCACCTGGCCCAGCTCGGCCACGCCTTCCATATGTACGCCGTCGAGTACCGCGGCCGCGCCATGCCGCTGGTGTACAGTGACAAGTTTCCGGAAGTGTACTGGTGGGGAACGGACGATCCGGCGGGCGTGGACCACACGCGCGGCTTCATATGGCCGTACTTGCCCAGCGACTTGCGCCCGGAGAGCCTTTTCGAGTGCCCGAATCAGCCTTGGGGCAGTTACGACGCGCAGGGCGAGGCCAAGCAGGTCACGAGCACCTACGGCTACAATGGCTACTACCTGTGTCCGCCGCACGCCGGTTATCACGAAACGAAGCGCCAGCCCTGGAAGGATATTGACCAGTTATATTGGCCCGACCGGCTCTTCACGTTCGGGGACACGCTGATCGACATGGGCGGGCGCCCGCGGAACAACACCCACCTGGACCCGCCTTTCCGATACTACGGGCGGCGCTGGATGCCGAACGGCTCTCCGACGACGGCTTTTCGGCACAATGGGCGCGCCAACATCCTGCTGGCAGACGGACACGTTGACGCCTTCGGCCTGGAAGGCGGAAGCCTGCAGAACGCAGAGTACAGCATCGGCTCAGTCGGCCCCACGAACGACCCGCACTACGTACCCGACTGGCGGGAGTGGAGCAAATGAACGCAACAACCCGCCCCGCGTCGAGTGGCAAGTGATAAGGTGATAAAGTGATAGGGTGATAAAGGGCGACTCGCGGAATCACTTTATCACTCTATCACCTTATCACTTTATCACCCTCTAGTCCGCCGCTCCAAATCTAATAGAAACTGCTTGCGCCACAGCCCGCCGCCATACCCGCGGAGCTGCCCGTCCTTCTGCACCACGCGATGGCAGGGCACGACGATCGCCAGCCGATTGTCGCCATTGGCGCGTCCCACGGCCCGCTGCGCGCCGGGACACCCCACCGCCCGCGCCAACCCCTCATACGACAGCGTCTCGCCAAACGGAATCTGCAGCAACCGCCGCCAAACGCGCTCCTGGAACGGCGTGCCGCGAATCACCAGCGGCACCGTGAACTCCCGCAATTCGCCCGCAAAGTACCGGGCCAGCTCATCCGCCAGCCGCTCAATGTGCTCGTTGCGGCCGGGCACCACCGGCGTTCCGAAGCGCCGGGCGAGCACCTTCCACTGCGTGGGCAACGCCCGCCGGTCCTCAAACTCGAGCAGGCAAATGCCCTCCGAGTTGGCGGCCACCTCCAGGTAACCAACCGGGCTCTCCAGCCGGCTCGAAACAAGCGTATCCAACATGCGTCGCCTCCCGGGCGGGCCGCCGAAGGTTCGGCGGAACGCGTCGCGGAACCCGCTCTCGGATTCAAACCCGTACTTCAGCGCCGTCTGGCTCAGTTGCATCCCGCGCCGCAGGTCGGCCAATGCCTGTCCCAAGCGCCAGTGCCGGCAATAGGCCTGGAAACTCATTCCATAGTTGCTGCGGAAATACCGCCGCGCCCGGGCCGGCTCAATCCCGCGGGCGCGCAGCTCGTCGTCGCTAAGCCTCTCGCCCGGCGCACGGGCCAGGGCGTACAGCAAATCGGAAACCCACTGCGGCGGCCGGCCATTGGCATCCAGCGGCCGGCAACGCTTGCACGGCCGATAGCCGGCCAGCAGCGCGTCGCGCACCGAGGTCAGGAAATCCGTGTTCCGCGGCAGCGGCTTGCGGGCCGGACACGACGGACGGCAGAAGATGCCCGTACTCCGCACGCACACGTAGAACAGCCCGTCATAAGCCTTATCGCGCCGCGCAAACGCGGCCTCCATCTCGACTCTGCTCAACGTGCGCTTCATGCCATTCTGCTCAACGTACGTTTCATGCCATTTGCTCAGCGTACGTTTCACGCGATTCTGCCCAGCGGCGTTTTCATGTTGCGCAGCCCAACGTGCGCTTTCTGCCGCTCTGCCCAGCGTGCCTTTCACATCATGAGCATATCACGCCGCAGCCCGCCCCCACCACCGAAAACTGAGCGCGGAAGTCAAATCAGTAAGGTG
>JAGPEO010000288.1 GCA_018056925.1 Phycisphaerae bacterium | reverse complement strand
AGATCACGAATGTATTGTCCTGGATCGTCTCGCCGCCAAAGGTGACGGTCAGCGGGCCGTCGGCGGTCATATCGATCAGTTCCGGGTCAAAGGCCCACAGGCCGGCACTCTTGTGCTCGACGATGTAAACATCCGCGGTCCGGCCCACGATATCGGGGTGCTGCGTCGGATCGATCGCCAGCTCGACCGTGGCGTTCTGGTTGAAGGCCTTCACGTACTCGAAGAACGGGTACAGCGTGAGCGAATTGCCGGCCAGTTGCACCGGAAAGACCTCGCCCGCTCCACCACCCACCAGAATCTCGACGAATGGATCGATGTCGAACACGTTGACCTGGCCGTCGCCATTAGCGTCGGCCAGCAGCACGTCACAGAGCGGAAAGCTCGCCGCATAACCGTCGGGGTTCGTCAGCGCCAGGACGAACGGGTCAATGTCAAACGCGTTCACGGCGCCGTCACAGTTCAGGTCGCCGGGCGCAAACGCATAGGCGCTGCCTCCGATACTTAGTATCACCAGGGTCAGCGCACACCGGTACATGTGCCTCAAAGTGGAACCTCCTTTGTAAGTGCCATCACCTTCTCTCCCCGGTCTGGCTGGAACGAGCCAGTTGCCTTCATACTCTGTCCAATAATGTAACACATGCGCCGAATTAGACAAAGAAAAAAGCCATCAAGCCCCGGAGTTCCCCGCGCGAACCGAAAGACCGATACTAACGTTGCTTCCCGCAACCCACAGCGGCTCTGCCCACAATCGGCCCTAACGCCTATGATCACGGACGTGCCCGAAACGAACCTCAAAACCTGCCCGGACTGCGGCCGGAATCTGGCGGAACAGCAAGGGCAGTGCGCGGATTGCGGCTTCCCGTACGACGAGCGCACCCGCATTTGGCGCTGCGGGCGCTCGTGGCACCACCGCTTCTTGTACAACGCGCTGATCGGATTGACCGCCGGCCTGCTGCTCACGATCGCCTACCGCATCACCCACGGCGCCGCCCCCAATGCCCTGCTGCCGATCCTGACCGGCATCGCCGTCGCGCTGGCCGGCCTGGCCTTCGATCGCCTGCTCGCGGGCAAGCTCTCCGGCCGATTCGTCGCGCTCGTTCCAAGCGGCGTGATAGTCGGCACGCGGCGGCGCCGCCGGCTGGTCCCCTGGCGCCAGATTCACCGCCTCAACACGCGCGGCCGCGTCCCAAAACTGGAACTGACCGGCGACGAGCCGGACGTGCCGCTGGAGGACGTCTTCGATACACCAGCGGAGCTCGAGAGCTTCCGGCGCGCCTTGGAGCAGGCCCGGCCGGCTTGAGTTTCGCTGCGGGAACGCGCGGCGTGCGCGGGCGAGGCTCCCGCTGAAGCGCGGCTCGGCCCACTGAACTCCCGCTCCACAGCAGTCTCGCCCCCCACCCGCACCCTAACCAGCAGGTCATTCGCAGTTAAGCCCGCACCGCGTCGATCGGCCGGCGTAATATCAATAAGGACTGCGGTAACCGCGCAGTATGCGCGGAAGGAGCGGGAATTTGCTTGGCGGCCGTTCGGGCACTGACGTGGAAGGACATACGGACCGTCATGCGCTAGCACGACCGCGGCCCCGGGCCGGCGCGATGTTTCGGTTATCGCGGACGCCCGGTGAACAACAGGTGACTACATGCACAGCGGCGGAGCAGACAACTCGGCCCACCAGGGGGCGAGCGGGAGCGTTGTGCACGCTCGCGAGCAGCCGCAGGAACTGCTCCAGCAGGTAGTCGCCGCCTTGCAGGGGGGACAGACGCAACATGCCGCAGACCTGCTGATCTCCGCCCACGCGGCCGGAACATTGCCTGAACGCACTGCCATGCTGCCCGAACTGGCGCGCCGCGTCAGCCCGAACCTCGTGGCCGAACTGCTCCTTCAAATGGCCACCTTTCCCTGCTTTTACTGCCGCGTGGGCCTGCAGAGCTGTGAGGCCTGCGAGGGCCGCGGCCGCCTTGGCGACGATCTGCCGTGTGAACGCTGCGTGGGCCTTGGCGTAGCGCGATGTGATTTCTGCGACGGCACCGGCTGGACGAGCCTTGAAGCCCTGCCGCCGTCCCTGCGGCCGCTGATAATCCTGCAGCGAGTTAGATTGGCCCTGCGCGCCAGCCGCAAGCTGCTGGCGCAAGCTCCGGCCCCGCTTGAGCACGCCGGTGAGCGTGAGGCGCGGCGCGCGGCGGCCCGGCAGGTCCTGGCGGTCGAAAGGCAGCGCGCAATTCTGGATGATGCGCTGGCGACGGCCGAACGGGCCGGGGTCAATTCGCGCCTCGGCAAAGAGCTCGAAAAGCTGTTGCCCGCCTGTGCGGCCTGCGTGCCGCGCGTCGAGTCCCGCCTGCGGGAATGCCTGAGTAACCTGGCCGATGTGTCGCGGCGGGAAGCTGAACGTGAGGACGCAGATCCACATTCGCGCCGGCGGGCCCGGTCACGTGTGAGCTATTACGACCAGTTGCGGCGTTCCGGCAATTTCGCGGGAACCGGCCTGGAACGCCTGCAACTGAGCCAAGTAGCGCGCCGAATCCTGCGGCAGGCACGGGACGCGGCTCAGAAGGACAATGGCAACACGAGCTCAGGTGGGCCCACCGCTGAAAACCCCGTCCCACAGTAGTCCAAAGCGGCGGGCAGGCCAGCCGTCCTGGCGGTTTTGCTCGACCCACACCCGGCTTGCCGCGCCCGCTCGGAAGCGGTGAAATGAGCTGACTTTCCGGCCCAGGCGCCGTACAAGGTGCAACGGGAGCGCTGCGTGTCCCCGCTAAAACCAGTGAGTCTCAATCTAAACGTCCGCGGCATGGGGCTATCGGCCACGCTCGCCATTAAGCAGAAGTGCCGTGAGCTTCAGCAGCAGGGTCTGAATATCTACGACTTCGGCCTGGGCCAATCGCCCTTCCCAGTGCCGCCCAGCGTGGTCGAGGCCCTGCGCTCGGCCGCAACCGAACGCGATTACCTGCCCGTGCAGGGTCTGCCGGCGCTGCGTGAGGCGGTGGCCGACTATCACCGGCGCACGGATGGCATCGAGATCCACCCGGACGATGTGCTCGTCGGTCCGGGTTCGAAAGAGCTGATGTTCCAGGTGCAACTCGTCTTCTACGGCGAGGTCATCCTGATTCCCCCCTGCTGGGTCACCTATTGGCCGCAGGCCCGCATTCTCGGCCGCCGCCTGAGCCGCATTCACGCCACCTGGGAATCCAACTGGAAGATCGACGCCGCACGCCTGTTCGAGGCGGTGCAGCGCGTCGGCGATGACCACCGCCCGCGCCTGCTGGTGCTCAACTACCCCAGCAATCCCACGGGCGATACATACTCGGCCGACGAGCTGCGCGAGATCGCAGAAGTCGCGCGCCGTTTTCAGATCATCGTCTTGTCGGATGAGATTTACGGCCAGCTCCACTTCACTAACGAGCACGTATCGATCGCCCGCTTCTATCCCGAAGGCACCATCGTTAGTTCGGGCCTCTCCAAGTGGTGCGGTGCGGGCGGCTGGCGGCTTGGGACCTTCAGCTTCCCGCGCGAACTGAGCTGGCTGGCCAAGGCGATGGCCACCGTGAGCAGCGAGACTTTCACGTCGGTCTGCGCTCCGATCCAGCATGCCGCGATTAGGGCCTTTCAAGGCGGCCCGGATATTGAACAATATTTGCGGCACGCACGCCGCGTGCTGAGCGCGCTGGGAGACTATTGCGCCCGGACGCTGGCCGCGGCCGGCCTGAACGTGCGCCGCCCGCGCGGTGCGTTCTACCTGTTCCCCGACTTCACGCCGCTCGCGGCCAAGCTGGCGGCGCGCGGCATCACGGATGGCAAAACGCTGTGCGACCGGCTGCTGGACGAAGCCGGCGTGGCGGTCTTGCCGGGCTCAGCCTTCGGTCGCTCGCGCGGCGAGCTGACCGCACGGCTGTCCTACGTCGATTTCGACGGAGCGACCGCGCTCCAGGCCAGCGAGGGCACACCCTCGGAAGCCGGCGAAGCTACGCCCCGGGAAGCCGGCGAGGCCACGCCCCGCGAAGCCAGCGAGGATACGCTCCGGGAAGCCGGCGAGACTACGCCCTGCGAAGCGCCGCTGACAGAAGCCTTTCTCCGCCGACACTGCGACCGTGTCGTAACCGGAATCGACAAACTGGCCGCGTGGGTCCAAGCGTAATCAGACCGAACAACGTTGAGTGCCATGCCCAAGGCGGGTGCCGGGTGCCATGCCCAAGCTGTAAGCGCGGGCATGCCGCTATGCGCGAGTGGGAAAGTGGGAAAGTGGGAAGACGGTATCAGGTGGGAAAGTGGGAAGATCGACGCTTCACGGCAGCAACTGCCGCACGTTGACCTTCAACGCCGCCGCGATCTTCTTGAGCGTGCGGACCGTGGTTCGATCCGGGTGCCGCTCGATCCGGGAAATCTGCGACTGCGGCAGTTTTAGCTGGCGGGCGAGCTGCGCCTGCGTCAGTCCGCGGGCTTTGCGAGCCGCGGCGATCGTCGAACCGGCCACCTGCAGCTTGTAGTCGTCCAGATCAACCCACTCGGTATTGGGGTCCTCCAGCATAGCCGCCATTTCCTGCAATTCGGCCTGCCGCAGAAGCCGCTCGAGCTGTTCTTTCGGAACGATCGCGCAAACCGTGCCGTCGTCCAACGTCAGCTCGCCGCGGGTAGTGACCGGCTCTAGCGCATGTACCCGTAGCTTCCTGGCTCCCCAGCTCACGGACGCATTTCTCTTGGCTTTTGCAGCCGGCATATCAACACCCGCATGCGTGCGCGGGCCGCGTCGTATTCAAAGATGGCGGTCTCCGCCACGCATATTATTTTTGATATAAAGAATATCTCATTTTCGGCATACTGTCAAGGCGACCGATCAGCCAGTTTTTCCAACCTGCGACCCTTGACGCCAGGTCTGGCTTTATGGCAATATGGCCATATGGCAATTAAGCGAACAATCCACCCGCGCGAGCGCTATGAGGCCCGGGCCGCCGTGGCCAAGGCCCTGGCCCACCCGACCCGCCTCCTCCTGTTGGATGCGCTGGCCGAGGGCGAACTGTGCGTCTGCGAGCTGAACCGCCTGGTTCCCGCCGACCAATCGACCG
>JAGPEO010000015.1 GCA_018056925.1 Phycisphaerae bacterium | reverse complement strand
AGCGCCTCTTCCGCGCTGCGGGCCGTCAGCACGCCGTAGCCGTTCTTTTCGAGCACCATCCGCAGGGCGAACAGGATGTCCTCGTCGTCGTCGATACAGAGAATCACGTGCTTGCCGTTTTGCATCACTTTTCCCCAGCTTTCGACAAACCAGGTTGTGGCGCCGGCGCGGAGCCGGCGGACTTTGTAACGAAATCACAATCCACTTGGTCAGCCTGCGGCGGGTAGCCGACTTCTTCAAACCTGCCCGTGCGCAGAGCCTGGCGGACAAACTCCAGCGCCGCTTCCAGGTTGGCCTGCGCCCGCGGCGACAGCTCCTCGCCGAATTCGTTGAAGCGATAGCCGCGAATGCCCAAGGCGAAGCCCTGCGGCCGCGCATTGAAAAGCTTGCGGGCCAGGGTCAGCACGCCGGCCGGTTCGAGGCTGTGGCTGCTGAAGCCCAACTCCTCCTGCCGCGGCTGGACCCGCTGGAAGTAGAAGGGCTCCGACCCGGCCAAGGCGGCGTCGGCGAATATGACGACGTCGTGCCGCGCGGCGGAATCCGCATCCTCGACGGTTAGCTGGTAATCCGAATCCACCGTCACGCCCGGCAGGTTGTCCTTCTCAAGCGCGGCAGCCAAGGCCGGCCCGAGTCCGTCATCAAGACGACCGGGGTTGCCGTAACCCAGAACTAAAACGCGCTCAGCCACTACATTTGGCCTCGGCTGCGCCTATCGAGCACATTTCCTTCGGGATCGATCAGTTCCACGACCAGCGGCATCTGCCCCAGGGCGTGCGTAGCGCACGAGAGGCACGGGTCATACGCCCGGATGGCGACTTCCACGTGGTTCAGCAAGCCCTCGGTGATTTCCTTGCCGGACAGGTGGTCCTCGCAGACCTTCTGCACGGCCCGGTTCATAGGCTCGTTGTTGCTGGTGGTCGAAACGATCAGGTTTGCCATCGTAATCTGGTCGTTCTCGTTCACGCGGTAGTGGTGGAACAGCGTGCCGCGCGGGGCCTCAATCAGACCGACGGCTTCGCCGCGCCGCTGGCCCTTGGTTACCAGGTCGGTGCCCTGCAAATCCTTGTCATGCAGCAGCACGCCAATCTTTTCGATGGCGTGCAGCAACTCGATCAGCCGCGCCCAGTGGTACGCCATGGTCAGGTTGTTGGGCTTGCCCTTGGTGAGGGCCATGAATTCCTTGCGGGCCGCCTCGGCCTCGGGAGTATCGATGAAGTCGGCCGTGTTTACCCGCGCCAGCGGACCGACGCGGTACCAGCCGGCCTCCGGCCCGAGCGACTTGATGAACGGGAACTTCATGTACGACCAGGACCGCACTTCCTCGGCGATGTACTGCAGGTAGTTCTGGTAGTCGACCTGATCGAAAATTTTCTTGCCGTCCTTGTCGATCGCCCGCAGGTTGCCGTGATAGATGTCCATGGCGCCGTCGGTGCGGATGAGCGACAGGTGGTTCGAGTCGAAAGAGCCGAACGGGGCCAGCTTCTCCAGATGCTCGAGCGTGTAGTCTTTGCACAGCTTCAGTGCGGCGCGCGCCCAGGTGAGCATTTGCTCGAAATCCTTGAGCAGGAAATCACGTTCGGCGATGGAGACGTTCTTGTTGACGCCGCCGGGGATCGCGCCCGTTCCATGAATCTTTTTGCCGGCGGTGATGCGGATGATCTCCTGGCCGTACTTGCGCATCATGACGCCCTGAACCGCCAGGTCCGGGTGCTTGGCCGCGACGCCGATCACGTTGCGGATGGCCGGGTCGGCGTCGAAGCCGAACAGCAAGTCCGGCGAAACCAGGTGGAAAAAGTGCAGGGCGTGGGACTGGAAGAACTGCCCGTAGTGCATCAAGCGGCGGACCTTCTCGGCCGTGGGCGTGAGCTTTTCGCCGCCGACGATGCGGTCCATGGCCTTGGCCGCAGCCAGGTGATGACTGACGGGACAGATGCCGCACAGGCGCTGCACGAGCACCGGGACTTCCCAGAAGGGGCGGCCCTGGATGAAGCGCTCGAACCCGCGGAACTCGACGATGTGCAGGCGGGCCTGCTTCACCTTGTTCTGGTGGTCGAGCAGAATCGTAACCTTCCCGTGCCCTTCGACGCGGGTGACGGGCTCGATGACGACGCGTTTCAGGCCATTGGTAGCGGTAGCGGTTACCACGAAAAGCCTCCTGAGGGCAAAGTGCAAAGGGCCAAGTTCAAAGTGCCAAGTTCAAAGTGAGCGGTGACCAGCCGGCATCCCCGCTTGCCGGCGCGGTCTTCACTTTGCACTTTGTACTTTGTACTTGTCACTTTAGTCATACTTGATCAGCTCGTACGGCAGTTCCAACGGTTTATTCGTCAGCAGCGCCACCAGGGCCTGCCAGAGCGTGTCTGCGGAAGGCGGGCAGCCGGGCAGGTGATAGTCGATCTTGACCACCTCGTGGCACGGGTAGACCTTGTTCAACAGCAGCGGAATCTCGGGATCGTCGGGAATCTTGCCGCGCGGATTATGGACGGTCGGGCCGTTCAGGTATGCCTCTTCAAGGCATTCCTTCAGCGGGACCATGTTGCGCATGGCCGGGATGCCGCCCATGATCGCACAATCGCCGACCGAGATAAGAATGTCGCAGTGCTCGCGGAAGTCCTTGAGCACGCGGACGTTCTCCTCGTTGCAGCAACCGCCCTCAATCAGGCCCACCGCGCAGCGGCCGGTGAATTCCTTGATGTCGTCGACCGGCGACTTATCGAAATCAACCAGCTCGACCAGCTTTAGTATGCGGTCGTCGATGTCGAGCAGCGACATGTGACAGCCGAAGCAGCCGGCCAGCGATGTAGTGGCAACTTTGGGTTTCGCCATGGCTTTTACCTCTTGCTCTCGGCAGATTGCCCGTTTTCGATCTCGGACCCGATCGGCTTATGGTCGTAGGGCCGCTGGCCCACCGGCACGTTGTAGCCGACGCGCTTCTTGAGAATCGCGCCGACCGGGCACATCTCGACCGCCTTGTCCGTGACGCTGGCGTCCGTGTCGGACAGCCGCGCCTCGGCGTTTACCGCGACGCGGCGGCGTTCGCCGCGCTCCACGAACTGAAAGACGTTCTTGCCGTCCAGGTCGCGTGAAGCCCGCACGCAGCGCCCGCACAGCACGCAACGGTTGCGGTCGATGAATACGTCTTTGTGGGAGGCGTCCACGTCGCGCTTTGGCCACATGTACGGGTACTTGGGAGCGGTGATGCCGTAGCGGTAGGCCAGGGCCTGCAACTCACACTTGCCGCTCTTCTCGCAGAACATGCAGAAGTGGTTGCCCTCGACGAACAGCATCTCGATCAGGTTCTTGCGATAGCGGCGAACCTTCTCGCACTCGTTCTCGACCACCATGCCCGCGGCCGCCGGCTGAGTGCAAGCCGCCTGGGGCCGGCCGTTCACCAGCACGGTGCAGATACGGCAACTGCCGAAGGGCGCCAGGTCCTTCTGATGGCACAATCGCGGGATATAAATCTTCGCCTTTTCAGCAGCTTCGAGGATGGTCTGCCCGGGGGCGGCCTTGACCTCGATGCCATCGATGGTGAAGGTGACTTCCTGACTCATATAAGTTCCCTTCTTTACGCTTCCACGTGGACGGATTTGCGACCCACGATTGCCTCGGCCGCACTGACCGCCGCCTGCAAATCAAACTCGGGCCGCAGCCCGACCGGCCGCTCCTTCACCAAAGCCTCATACAGCGGGCGGAAATTCTTCAACGTCGTCAGCACCGGGTTGGGAGAGGTCTGACCCAATCCGCAGCGGCTGGTGGCCTTGATCGTCTCGCCCAGTTCCTCCAGGTAGGGCAGGTCGGCCGGCTCGCCTTTGCCGGCGATAATCCGGTCGAGCCGCTCTTTCAGCAGCACGTTGCCCGCGCGGCAGGGCGTGCAGGTGCCGCAGCTTTCTTCGATGAAGAACTCCAGGAAGCGCGACGCGACTTTCAACAGATCGCGGCCCGGCCCGAAGATCATGACCGAGCCGCCGGTGGCCAGGTCGTCATAACAGATCTTGCGGCCGAAATCCTTCGGCGGAACCATCTGCCCGCTGGCGCCGCCCATCTGAACGGCGATGGCGTCCTCGCCTCCGGCCATCTTCAGCATCTCGGTTACGGTGAGGCCGAACGGAACTTCATAGACGCCCGGGCGCGTGCAATCGCCCGAGATGCTCAGCAGTTTCGTGCCTGAGCTGCCCTGCGTGCCGTATTCGCAGAAGGTCGCCGGGCCCTCTTCCAGGATCTTTGTTACACAGCAGAGCGTCTCGACGTTATTAACCACGGTTGGGCAGCCGAGGTAGCCCTTCTGGGCGGGGAACGGCGGGCGGTTCTTAGGATCGCCGCGCTGCCCCTCGCAGGAGCTGATAAGGGCGGTTTCCTCGCCGCACACGTAAGCGCCGGCGCCCATCTGGATTCGGATATCAAAGTCGAAGCCGGGCTTGCCGCAGACGTTCTTCCCGAGCAGGCCGTCAGCCCGCCGCTTGGCCAGCGTGTCCTCCAGGAAGGCCCGCAGATAGGCGTACTCCCCGCGGAGGTACAGGATGCCGGTTTCGGCGCCGATGGCGTAGCCGGCGATGGTCATGCCGGCGAATACGCGGTCGGGCAGCTCAGTGAGGATGACGCGGTCCTTGAAGGTGCCCGGCTCGCCCTCGTCGGCGTTGCAGAGCACGAACTTGCGGTCACCGGGGGCCGCCCGTGTGAATTCCCATTTCATACCGCAGGGGAAACCGGCGCCGCCGCGGCCGCGCAGGCGAGCGGTTTTGACCGCCCGGATCACTTCGGCGGGCGACATGGCCAGGGCCTTGCGAATGGCCTCTCCGCGGTTGGTGGGCGAGAAAATGACCGGCCCGCGTTTGCGAATGTTGTTGTTCACCATCGCATTGACGAGCTCGTGGCCGTTGTTGCCGTCGCCGTGGCGCCGCACGAGCTTGCGCGGATCCATGTGGTTGCGCAGCTCGCGCACGATCTCGCGCGCCCGGTCACCGGTCAGTTCTGTCACCACGACGTCATTGATCAACGCCGCCGGCGCCTGGTCGCACATGCCGATGCACGGCGTCCATTCGAGCGAGAACTTCCCATCGGCGCTGGTCTGCCCGAAGCCGATGCCCAGCTCTTCTGAGAAGGCCTTGGCCACCAGCTCCGCGCCGGCCATGCGATCGATTACGTCGTCGCACACGCGGATGATGACCTTGCCTTTCTGCCGCTGGGAGAAGAAAGCGTAGAAGGAGACGACGCTCTCCACTTCCACGCGATGGGTCTTCAGCTCCCGCGCGATCAGGTTCATTGCCGCGTTGCTGACGCAGCCGAACTGCGTCTGCACCGCCCGCACGACGTCCATCATGCGCGTCCGGTCGTGCCCGAGCTCGGCACAGGTTTTCCTTACGAAGCTCTCGAGTGCATCACTCATAAGCTACCTCATTTGCGGCGCCGGCAGCCCGCCGGGCAGCCTTCCGCCGTGAGCCGCGATGAATCGCGGCATTCAGCCTACAAGCCAACTCTGGTCGCGCTGGCTTGCTGCTCGCGCAACCACGCCAGCCACAAGTCCATGCCCTGTCCGGTTTTCGCAGAAATCTCCAGCAATGGAGCGCGTGTGTTGATCCGGCCCAGATCCTCGCACACCCGCGCGCGGTTGTAATCCAAAACGCCGATCAAGTCGACTTTGGTCAGCAGAATTGCGTCCGCCGCTTGGAACAAGGTGGGGTACTTCGCCACCTTGTCGTCGCCCTCCGGCACGCTCAGTAGCGCCACCCGCCGATGTTCACCCAGGTCGAAAGCCGCCGGGCAGACCATGTTGCCGACGTTCTCGATGAAGATGTATCGCAGCCCGGTTAAATCCAGGCTATCTAGCCCCGCGGCGACCTCCGGGGCGGTCAAGTGGCAGCCCTTGCCGGTATTTATCTGTGTAACATGCGACGTCACCCGCCCCAGCCGTTCCGCGTCGCGCGTAGTCTGCAGATCGCCGACGAGCACGGCCACCGCGTCCGAGCCAAGTGCGGCGATCGTTTTTTCAAGTAATGTCGTCTTGCCGCTGCCGGGTGCGCTCATCAAATTCAGAGCGATTAGACCGGCGCTATCGAGCCGCCGCCGGTTCTCCCGAGCGACCGCATCGTTAGCCTTGAGCACACTTTCGACGACGTTAATCTTTTTCATGTCCTGACTGCTGGACCTCGCACGTGATCGATTTCAGCAGGATATCGTTTCCCGCCACGAGCCGCACGTCCGCCTGCCGGCATTGCGGACAGAGGTAATCGTCAATCTTCGCCTCGAAGCGAGTCGAACACAGGCGGCATTCCGCGACCGCCTTGATCTCCGTGACCTTCAGCGTCGCGCCCTCGGCCAGAGTTCCCTGGGTGACGGCCTGAAAGGCTAGTTCCAAAGCCTCGGGCACGACCAGTTGCAGAGCGCCGATTTCCAGCTCTATAGCCGAAACCCGGGCCGCTCCGTTCTGCTGGGCGACCTCCAGCACGTGCTCTACTAGGCTGGCCGCGATAGCCATTTCGTGCATTCGAAGCTCCTGGCGAACTCTCGCGGCAGCATCGGAACGGCTCCCATAGTTCTGCAATCCACGGGCCACAAAGAGACGCGTGCGGCCCGATTTCGGCCCGCAGAGCAGGGGCGCTATCCCGCGCGGCGCGCCGGCGCGCGGATTCTCGCGCAAAAACTGGCAATCATGCCCCGCTGTCCGATTATAGAGGCAGCTTACAAATCAAACAGCAGACCTTGCTGACCGGTCATGGGATAAATCACGACCGGAATGGCCCTCGGCTGGAGCGGCGGCAGGGTGGCCGGTTCCGGGGAGGCTGTGGTGGCCGCCATGCGAGGGCCGCTCGGCTTGGGCTGGCTTTTCGGTTTCCTGCCGCGGGCCGGCTTCGGGGGTGTTGCCGTCGCGCGGCGGGCTTTGGCGACAAACGCCTCCACCTCCTGGAAGTCCCAAGCCTCCCGTGGGACCGGTCGGCCCCGGCTGTCCGTGACCCGCGCGCCGTAGTCGTCCACCAGGACGCGCGCCGCAAACCGGTCACAGCGGGACTCCTTCCGCCGCGGGCTCCGGCCGGCCGTCTTCACCAGGTAGTGGTAGAGCTCGTGCAGGTAGACGAACAGCGCGAGCTGGTACGGGTCGGCGATGCTCAGCCGGTAAATCTCCCGCCACCAGTGGGTGCGGTTTGACTTGGCCCGAGCGATCTGCGTACCCATCGAGTACGGGTAACGCACATGGCGACCGAGGTTTACGAAAATTCGGGCGTCGCGATAGAAGCACGTGCCGGAGAAATCGGCGCCGCGGCTGTAGCGCACGCTGACGCGCAGCCGGTCATGGCGATAGGGCTCGCTGTATCGGAGAAAGAGCGCCAGGAGTCGCTCGCTATCCAGATCTGTCGAATTGCGAAACTCCATTCCGCGCCTCGCTCCTCGGTTTTTTCATGAGAACGCGAGGCGTGAAAAATTGCAAATGCGCGGCGAGCGGACCGGACGAAGCGGCTTCTGCATCAGGCGCGGCGGCGCCGGAGACGCGCTGCTGCGACGAGCGCCACGCCCCACAGCAGGGCTGAGCCCGGTTCCGGGGTGAGGAGCGCCGCCAATTGTGCGAAACCCTCGCGCTGATCTCCCAATTGGGCGTAGGCGCCGACCGAGAGGCTGTAGGTATGGCTGAGGTCCATGACGTAAGTGTTCGTATATGGCAGCACGTCGTCCACCCAGCCCACGGAATCCTCGAATTCCCAGGATCTTGTATCCAGGGTTTCGTCCGTGGTCACGTCCCGAAGCAAGTAAACCAGCCCACTTTCAAACGAGTGGTAGCCGGCCTCGCCGTCGAAGGCAATCGTCAGCGCAATGGCATTTGGATGGAACAGGTAGTGTACCTCAGCTTGAACACTATGGTCATAGAAATAGTCCTCAATACTTTGGGCACGCGCGTAGACGTTCAGTTCATCCGCGCCACTGCCTAATGTATTGCTCTCAATTTGAATGAAATCAGTCTCGATAGTTTTGGAACAACCGCCGCTAACCGGCACTACGCCCAGAAAATCGTAATTAACATCCTCGATGTGTCCCCAGGCATGGTGCGATTGCTCAACAATGGTGATCGGCAATAGCCCCGCACGCGCACCGCCCGCAAGCACTGCCAGCACACCTACACTCACCGCCAGATGGCCCGCCGTCGAATTGAACGCACATTTGCACATTCTTTCGCTCCCAGTTGCGACGTCCTGGCAGGCGGCCGGCACACACGCTGCATGATTGGCGGCCGCCCGTGCTGTCCGGCTTAGTGCACGCGCTCCACGCCGGAAGCACCCTCTCTATGTGAGTGTATGGCGCGGCGCGAGAGGATAACTCATCAAATATGTAACGGTCCGAATTGGCGGCAGTTAGCTCTCTGATACCACGACTGACGAGTGCGACTGTCGCGACAGACCGGATTGACTGGGTCTCGCCCGGCGTGTCTGTGCAAAGCCGGGCAAGAGGGCTTGCTCAATAGATTCCGCTTGCACGGCCCGGCGCTGAACGCTGTCGCCGCCATGCCAGGGCCGGTAAACTCGCTTCAGACGCGCCCGATTGTATGTTCAGAGGATCAACCATGTTTCAAAGAGCATTCTCGCAAGCTCCCTGGGAGTCCCAGATCGGCTACTGCCGCGCCCTGCGCGCCGGCCGGCACATCTACGTCACGGGCACCGCGCCGGTGGCAGACGGCGGCGGCGTTTTTGCTCCGGGCGACGCCTACGCCCAGGCCCGCCGCTGTATCGAGCTTATCGGCCGTGCGTTGCGCGAACTGGGGGCCGACCTGGCACACGTCGTCCGCACCAGAATGTTCGTGACCGAAATCGCCCGCTGGCCCGAATTCGGCCGCGCGCATCAGGAATTCTTCGGAGCACATCCACCCGCGACACCATGGTCGAGGTTAAATCGTTGATTCACCCGGATATGCTCATCGAGATTGAAGCCGAGGCCGTGTGCCCGGATGACCGCGACGGCTGAGGGGTGCCGCTGCCGCACCCGCCAGAAGCGGGACGGCTGGGTTAGCCGTCTCTAAATTCGCGGTGCACGACTCCGGCACGGCGTTCGCGGGCGCGCACTGAGTAGCAGAACCGGCTCGTGCCGAGCCGGAGTCTGACCAGAGTGCCCCAATCGCTCAGAACGCACCCCCAGCACGCACCGCGGGCCTTGCGTGCGCTTCAAGCTCGGATCCTTTGCCTGTCCGCGAGCGGCCCCATCCGCCGCGGAAACCGCGACTCCCCCCTCTTGATCCCTTGATCCCTAGATCCCTTGATCCCTCTCGATGTTCTGTCCCGGCATTCCGGGGCGGCACGCCCCGGCGCTGCTCCCGGGCGTCACGCTGCGCAGCTACACCCGCCTTCAGTCACGTGTCGGCGAATTTCTTGACGGAGTGTAAGCTCGTGACTAGCTTACGCATGTCGGCCCGCAGCCGCGGTGCAGGCTCGGCTTGAGAACGGAAACCGAAACTGATCTCGGGCGGGGGACGGCGCTGCCGTAGCCGCTGCACGTGCTTTTTTGAGGGTGTAGCTCAGTCGGTAGAGCAACGGCCTTTTAAGCCGTGGGTCCAGGGTTCGAGTCCCTGCACCCTCATTTTCCCACGAGTCGTCTGGAACGAGGGCTTACGCACGGCTCGACGGCACGTGGCCGAATGGCTGCGGGCGCCGACGGCTGCTTTTGCGCAGAGCTCGTCCGGCGCCCGACTACGGGTCAAACGGAACTACCGGTATTGCCGGAATCTACACGTGGTAATGCCCGGCAGCCTCCGGCTGGTAGAGAATCTGTTCGACGCGGACGGTGCGCGTGCCGCCGGGCACTTGGAAACGAACGGTCTGCCCGGCCCGGCAACCGAGTAGCGCCGCACCAAGAGGCGCCAGAACACAGACCCGCCCATCCATCTGCATGGCATCGTCGGGGAAGCTGAGCGTCACCACGCTCGCCTGCTCCGTGCGCAGATCCACCAGGCGCACTCGCGAGCGCATGGTCACGATATCCGGCGGAACCTTATGCGAATCGATCAGCCGCGCTCGATCCAGCTCGCGTTTCAAGGCGAGCAGGTTGGCCCGGTCCTTCTCGTTATTGCGTGCCGTCAACTGCAGCCACTCCTGCAGCCGTTCCGCGTCATGTTGGGTGATGTATACGTTTCGCGCCGCCATGGCTGCGCTCCTTTTCTCACACGTCAAGAAAATTGCCCGAAAGGCACCTTACGTTTTAGCAATCGCTCCTATCGAAGCGTTGGGATCCGTCACTCCCCGAGTGCCAGCGGCTGGCCGGCCGCGGGCAGACAGACCGCGGGGCCGGAAGCAGCCGGCACTGCGGGACGCGGCGTGCGATGCATGCGGCGTCCGGTAAGCCACCGCCGCCGGGTGCGTTCGCGCAGGCAGCGCGCCGCGCATTCCGCCGCGCGGCTAATGGCCCCAGCCTCACTGTCGGCCGTGGCTTCAACGACCACCTCGCTGCCGCGTAGTGGCAGCACGCGCACTCGGCAGCGAAAGCCCCGCCCGCCGCGCGCCCCGGCCAGCGGTTCGAAGGTAACCGTGATGGCCGTGATACGGCGCCTGAAGGGCCCGAGGGCATACCGCAGGCGGGTGTCGACCAGATGGCGCAGCGGGGTGCGCACACTCAACTTGGGGGACACGATCTCGACCTGCATGCCGCGTCTCCTTTTCCCGTCGGCGCCCGCAGCCGGCGCCGGCCCATGGTCTCGCCTGACATATTTAAGCCCGCCGCGCCTTGTTAACAAGATCAAAATTATCACATTGAGCGTTAGGTTTTACCTAATAGCATCCGAGCGAGGCCCCGGGCGGCCCGCCGCGGGGCCTATTTGCTCGCCCCGGGCCTTGCCGCGGGCGTCGCAGGGCCTGGCGGCGCCGCGGCGCGCTAGTTCGGAAAATCCCAACGATTGGGTTGACGGTGCGATAAATACAAATAAGATGCGGGGAATGGACTGGTTGAACTACCATCACCTCTACTACTTCTGGATAGTGGCACGCGAGGGTAGCATCGCGGCCGCCTCGCGCCGGCTGCTTCTATCACCTCCGACTATCTCGGCTCAAATTCGCGAACTGGAGGCGGCACTGGGCGCGAGACTGTTCAAGCGCGTCGGGCGCAGCCTGGCGCTCAATGAGCTGGGACGCCTGGCGGCGCGCTACGCGGACGAGATATTTGCGCTGGGCCAGGAGTTCACGGATATCGCCAAAGGCCGCACGACCGAGACGTCCTTGCGTTTCCGCTTAGGGGTCGACGATGTCTTGCCCAAGACCATCGTCAGCCGCTTGCTCGAGCCGGTGTTGCGGCAACCCCAGGCGGTGCATGTCGTGTGCGTGGAGGGCACCCAGGCGCAGTTGCTGCCGGCCCTGGCAGTGCACGACCTTGATCTGGTTCTGTCGGACGCGCCGCCGGATCCAACCATCAAAGTGCGGGCTTTTGGGCAGCTCATCGGCGAGTCGGGCCTGACGCTCTGCGCCGCGCCGAAGCTGGCGCGGCAACTACAGCCGGGATTTCCCAAATCGCTCAACGACGCCCCCGCACTGCTGCCGACCGCAAACTCCTGGGGCCGCCGCGCGATGGAGCAGTGGTTTCAGTCGGTCGACGTACGGCCGCGGCGGGTCGCGGAGTTCGAGGATGCGGCCTTGCTGCAGGCCTGCGGCTTGCGTGGCTTGGGATTTTTCGCGCTGCCGGATCTGGTAGCGCGGGAATTTGCCAGCGAACGTATAGCCAAAGTCGTGGGACATATGGGCGAGGCCCGGGTGCGGTTCTACGCGATCAGCGTGGAGCGACGCTTACGGCACCCGGCTGCCGTGGTGCTTGTCGAGACGGCCGCGCACGTCTTGCCGGGCGATGGCGTGCGCCCGCGAGTGCGCCAGACGGCGCGCAACAGCGACAAGGTGGCAAGGCGGCGCGCTGCGCCCGGGAATGGCCCGAAGAATACCAGCCGCCGGCGCTCACCACGGGCCGGAATGAGCCATGGTTAACAGAAAGCACATCCGGCCCGGTGCAGAGCGGTGCAGGCGGGGGAAGCCGGGCGAGCCGCTGATCGCAGCCAAGGGCGGTGCGGATGATCTGGTAACGCTGTGCCGGAGCATCCTGCACATGGCCCAGCGTCCCACTTCCAGAAGCGAATTTTTGCGCGAGCTGAGCACCGGCGTGCTGCAATTCGCGGATTGTGATGCGTTGCACATGCGGCTGGTGGGAATCGGCGGCTGGAGCTGCACGGCCCGCATCTGGCCGCGCGAGGAGTTTGTTTTTGAGTCGGGCGATGTCGACCGACCGCAAGGCGACGGATTATCGCTCGAAGCCCTCGTGACGGAGTATGTCCGCAACGTTCTGGGCTGCGCGCCGGATCAACTGGCGGACCACTTCACGGCCTACGGCAGTTTCTGGATGGAACACTCCGACGCGGAGGACCGATGCGCAGAAGGCCTGAAGTCCCTCGCCGTGATCCCTTTCGAGGTCAGCGCGGGCTACGCGGGTTTGCTGCGGCTCGACAGCCGAAAGGCGGGAGTGTTTGCCCCGGACACGATCGATTTTTTCGAAGCCCTGGCGCAAATCGTAGGAATGGGACTGGCTGACCGGCGTGCGCACGCAGCGCTGCGCGAACGGGTGAAGGAGTTGACCTGCCTGTACAACATTTCGCGGATCACGAGTCAGACTGAAGTTCCGGTTGCCGAACAGTTGCGGCGAATAGCGGAGCTCCTGCCGGCCGCCTGGCAGTATCCCGAACTGGCCGTGGCCGGCATTGTGCTGGGAAAGGATACATATGCCACGGGTGATCTCGTATCGGCCTCTGTGCGCCAGTGCCAGGACATTGTTTTGGACGGGGTGAAGCAGGGCAGGGTCGAAATCGGCTATGTCGCTGATCGTCCGGAATTCGCACAGGGGGCGTTTCTGGAAGAGGAGGCGGACCTGCTCGCTGCCGCGGCCCGGGAAATTGCCGAGATTATCGGCCGGCATCGCGACGCGCAGCACGGCAAGGAGTTGGAGGAGCAGATTCGCCGGGCCGGCCGCCTCGCAACGATCGGTCAGCTCGTTACCGGCGTAGCGCACGAAATCAATGAGCCCCTGAATGCAATCCTGGGATGCGCGCAACTGGCCCGAAAGGCGCCCCAGCTTGACGGGGACGTGGCCGGCGACCTGGACGACATTATCGCCGCCGCACTGCACGCACGCGACATCGTTAACAAACTCATGCTCTTCGCGCGTCAGCGTCCGCCGCGGAAGGCGTTGCTGAACCTGAACGACGTGGTCGAGCAGAGCCTGTCTATTCTGAAGACGCGCTGTGAAAAGGGGGGCATCGAGTTGGGCCAAACACTGTCCGATGAACTGCCGCTGATCTTCGCCGACTCGTCGCAATTGCAGCAGGTTGTGGTCAATCTGGTCGTAAACGCGGTGCAGGCGATGCCCGGGGGCGGCCGGCTGAGCATCGTCACACATGGCGATGCGGATTCCGCCACGTTGGTTGTGCAGGACACCGGCGTGGGCATGAGCCAGGAGGTTCTCGCCCAGTGTTTCGAACCCTTCTACACCACCAAGGACGTCGGGGAGGGGACCGGGCTGGGCCTGGCGATCGTCCACGGCATCGTGACCGCGCACCACGGAACGATCGGTTGCGCGAGCCAGCCCGGGGCGGGTACCAGGTTTGAAATCCGGCTGCCGGCTGCTTCTCAGATCGAGGATCAGGAAGAAGATGCCCGCTAACCGGCCAGAGACGATGCTCGTGGTTGATGATGCGCCGGTCGCGCTGCGCGTCATAAAGCGAAATCTCCTGTCACATGGATATCAGGTACTCACCGCGACCAGTGTGGCTGACGCTGTTGCGATACTTGAGGCAACGCCGGTCGACCTGGTGATTACTGACTTGAAGATGCCCAAGGTCGGCGGACTCGACCTGGTCCGCCACGTGCACGCCAATTTCGAGGACACGGCGGTAATCATGATTACCGGCTACGCCTCGATCGAAACGGCCGTGCGGGCACTGCGCGAGGGGGCAGAGAATTATCTTCCCAAACCGTTTACCGACGAGGAGTTGCTGACGGCGGTGCGCGGCGCATTGGACCGGCTGCACGCGCGCCGGGCGGCCAATGCAGAGAGGCCACCCTCGGCCCGTCCGGCGCTGGGGCTGATCGGCGAGTCGCAGGCCATGCGCAGGGTCATCGCCAGCATCCACAAGGCGGCCGCCACCAACGCCACGGTGCTGATTACGGGCGAGAGCGGAACCGGCAAAGAACTCGTCGCCCGAGCCATCCACTACAGCGGCCCGCGGGCCTCGGCCGCCTTCGTGGCGGTGAATTGCGCAGGCATTCCCGACGGCCTGGTGGAAAGTGAACTGTTCGGCCACGTGAAAGGGGCCTTCACGGGTGCCGTCGCCACGCGGCCGGGCTTTTTCATCACGGCCAACCTGGGCACGGTCTTCCTGGACGAGATCAGCGAGCTAACGTTATCGGCCCAAGCCAAACTGCTCCGGGTTCTGGAAGACAACGAGGTGCAGATGGTGGGAGCCAGCCGCCCGCAGGCGGTTGACGTCCGAGTGATTGCTGCGACGAACAAGGACCTCCAGGCCCAGGTGAGCCGGCAGGACTTTCGGGATGATCTGTTCTTTCGCCTGAACATTCTGACGATTGATCTGCCGCCGCTGCGTGAACGGGGCGATGATATCCTGCTCCTGATTCAGCACTTCAACACGAAGTACACCAAGCAGGCCGGAAGGCAGCCGCTGGAGTTTTCGGACGCGGTGCTGGACGTTTTGCGCGGGTATCACTGGCCCGGCAACGTGCGGGAGTTGCAGAACCTGATCCAGCGCCTGGCGGTCATGAGTGACCGGGAGCGCGTTTCGCTGGCCCAACTGCCCTCCCTGATGCGTTTTTCGGCCTCCGGCCGCGGTCAACAGCCGCGCACTCTGGCCGAGGCCGAGGCGAGCCACATCGGCAATGTGCTGGCCAGCGTGAATAACAACAAGACGCGCGCTGCCGAAATCCTGGCGATAAGCCGCAAGGCGCTGCGGGAGAAACTCAAGCGCTACGGGCTGGAGCCGCCAACCTGAGCTTGGCCAATCAGCCTTGGGGGGTCGCCTGGCACCTTTCTATCCGGCGCGGATCGAATATAGCCGCGCCGCGTGAACCTGCCGGCCGGGCTTTGGCGCTCGCCCGGAGCCCGTGGCAAGTCGAAAAACCGCGTTTAACGCGTCAGAACAGCGATTATTGACCGCACGGCGGACAACGCGGCGGGTGACGGGCGGTGCGTCCGACGGATTAAGCGCGGCTGGTCCGGAACTTGCATTAGGACAGCATTGTGAGGAGTATCAGTGGACGCCCCCAACCGTTAAACGAGGGCCGGCGTCCGCCGGTCAGCCGCCGGCGGCAAACGCGGCGGCGGAGATTCGGCGCCCAAACTGCTGGGCCTGCGAACTGCGAGCAACGTCAGACGTGTCGCCTGCCGAAAACCGCGGGCGCAGCTTGGCATTGCGAGGAATACAGCTAGGTCCCAGCGCCCCGTGTATGGCGGCGCTGGTTCAGTAGTGTTTTCACAAGATTATGGAGGACATGTTGTGAGTAATCGCTCATCGTCGACCGTTCCGTCAGGAACCGGCGAGAACGGCGCTCCCGTGAGCGTCTACCGGAACGTCATGCAGCAGTTTGACAAAGCTGCCGATCTGATGCACCTCGATCCGGACGTACGCGCCATTCTGGGAACTACGCAGGATGAAGTGGTCGTCCACTTCCCGGTTCGCATGGACGACGGAAGGCTGGAAATCATCACTGGCTATCGCGTGCATCACAACTGTGCCCTCGGCCCCTTCAAGGGCGGTCTGCGATACCATCCGCGCGTAAACCTCGACGAAGTCCGGGCCCTGGCCTCCTGGATGACGTGGAAATCGGCCCTGGCCGAAATTCCTTTCGGCGGCGCCAAAGGCGGGCTGCAAATCGACCCGACCAAGTACTCGATCACTGAGTTGGAGCGCATCACACGACGCTTCACCTTTGCGCTCGGCGACAACATTGGCCCCGAATACGACATCCCCGCCCCGGACGTGAACACCAACGCCAAGACCATGGCTTGGATTCTGGACACTTACCTGTCCACCATGCCGGCCCATGAGCGGCAACGACAGATTCACGTTGTAACCGGCAAACCGATCGCAGCCGGCGGAAGCCTCGGCCGCGAGAAGGCGACCGGGCAGGGGGCGGTCTTTACCATCCAGTGTTGGGCGGAAGACCAGAAGCTGCCGCTGGAAAAAGTGAAATTCATTCTTCAGGGCTACGGCAATGTGGGTTCGTGGGCGGCGCGCCTGCTGGCTCAGTTGGGGGCCACTCTGATTGCGGTCGAAGATGTCACGGGCGCCATCGCCGACGAGCGCGGCATCAACACCGAAGCGCTGGCCCACCACGTGCGCGAGACCGGCGGAGTCAAAGGCTATCCAGGAAAGGTGATCGATCATGAGACTTTCCTGAGCACGCCGGCCGACATCCTTATCCCGGCGGCCCTGGAAAGCCAGATCACCGGCGATACGGCGCACCTGCTGAAGGTCCGCCTGGTGGCTGAGGCGGCCAATGGCCCGACGACCCCGGATGGTGACGCGATCCTGCAGAGCCGTGGCATTGACGTCATTCCGGATTTCCTGTGCAACGCGGGCGGAGTGGTCGTCAGTTACTTCGAGTGGCTGCAGAACAAGCGCAGCGAGTCCTGGGAACTGAGCGAAGTGGACTGCAAGCTGCGCAAGAAGATGACCAGCGCCTACACCCGTGTGCGTGATAAGGCCCGCGAACTCAAGGTTGACTGGCGCACGGCGGCGTACGTGCTCGCGCTGGCCAAACTGGAAGCGGTCTACAAAGAACGCGGCATTTTCCCCTGATAGCAGCACCGGTCGCATGGGCGACGTGGCCCGGAGAAGGAATGCGATTGCGGACGCAAATCTGTCGACAGATTGTCAACAAGCCGCACTCCGGGCCAACGCGGGTGCGGAGAACCGACGAATCTCCGTGGAAGGCGGCCTGCGCCTCGGATAACCGTCCGGGGCGTTAGGCCGCTGCGGGCAACGCGCCAGAAGGTTTTCGGGAATTCGTTCAGGAGATACTGGGATGAAAAGGCGCAACCTAGGGGATTTGCGTGAGTGGGGCCGCGTATCCGAGGAGCTGGCCGCCATCCAGCGCCAGGGGGGCCTGGATGAGTACCAGCAAGAACTTGTGCACATGCTGCGGTTCCGCGACAACTGGCGCCTGCGTGAGATGGCTCTGACCAGCATTAAGCGTGTCGAGGCTGTGTCGGAGGAGCTCGCCCGCGAAATGCTCAAAATAATGAACGACGACGAATTGTACGACGAAGTCCGGATGCTGGCCGCGGAGGCGCTGGCGGACGCCTTGGCGCGGGCCCGGGCGGCGAATCGCAACGCGCTAGCCGGCGTCGTTCGCGATGCAATCGACACTATGCATGCGATCCTTGACGGGCCGCAGCCACCGGTATTACAGGAAACGGTCCGACGTGCGCTGGCGGCGCTGGAGTAGGTGCCGCGCCTATCGCGGCGGTTAAAATTTGGAAAGAACGGAAACAACCATGATCATCGGCATCCCAAGAGAAATAATGCCGGGGGAACGGCGCGTGGCGGCTTTGCCGGAGACGGTCCGCGAATACGTCAATATGGGCTTTCAGGTGCTGGTCGAGGCGTCCGCCGGGCGGGGCGTCTTCCACAGCGACCAGGACTATCGTGCCGCGGGTGCAGAGATCGTGCCCGACGCCAGCACGCTGTTCGCGCGGGCCGACCTGGTGCTCAAGGTGAAGCAACCCTGCTTTAACGAGACCGTCGGCCGGCATGAAGCCGAACTGATTCGCGAAGGGGCGCTGCTGATAACCTTCTTGCACCCGGCCGCCCCGGCCAGCCACAGCGTCGTCCGCACGCTTTGCGAACGTAACATCACCGCCCTGACGATGGACGGGGTGCCGCGCATCTCGCGTGCCCAGACCATGGACGCGCTGACTTCAATGAGCACCATCACCGGCTACAAGTCGGTGCTGATCGCAGCCTCGCATTTTCCACGCTTTATGCCGATGATCGGCACGGCCATCGGCGCGACCAAACCGGCCAATGTGCTGGTGGTGGGCACCGGCGTGGTCGGGCTGCAGGCGATCGCCACGGCCAAGCGACTGGGAGCCACTGTGACGGCCGTGGATATCCGCCCGGACGCGCGGCGTGAGGCCGGCAGTTTGAAAGGCACGAAGGTCGCGGGATTCGAGGTTCCGGACGAGGTGGCCCTGGCGCCGGGCGGCTATGCTCGGGCGCTGCCGACGGAGTGGCTGGTGCGCGAACGCGCGCTGCTGGATACTCTGCTGCCGCAGACCGATATCGCGATCTTGAGCGCCCTCGTACCGGGCGAGGTCGCCCCCATCCTGATCACGGAAGAAGCGGTCCGGACGATGCGGCCGGGGTCGGTGATCGTGGATGTGGCCATCGACCAGGGCGGCAACTGCGCGCTCACGCAGTTCGGGCGCGAGGTGGTGGTGCAGGATGTTTACATTTGCGGCACCGCCAACATACCGGGCTCGGTGGCGGTCGACGCGAGCTGGCTGTATTCCAACAACATGCTGCGCTACGTGCAAAACCTGTTCAAAGACGGCCCGCAGCGCCCCTGTTTCGAGGACGAGATCGTGAAGCAATCGCTGGTGACGCGCGACCGCAAGATAGTGCATGCCGGCACGCTGAAAGCCATGCGACTCGGATAAACAGGCTCAGGAGAGCGGCGTGAACGAAGTACTGCTGATGTTGGGCATCTTCGTGGCGGTGTTTGGCTTGGGCTACCTGTTCATCACGCGCGTGCCGCAGATGCTGCACACGCCGCTGATGTCGATGACCAACGCCATTTCGGCCGTGACCATCCTCGGGGCGCTGTTGCTGTTTTCGGTTGAAACCAGCGCCTTTGAGAAGGTTTGCGGGGCTGCCGCCATCATCACGGCCATTTTCAATGTGGCCGGCGGGTTCGTCATTACGGACCGGATGCTGGGCATGTTCCGGCGCAAGAACGTCGCCCCGTTGAAGTTCAGCAACACGGGAGACAATTCACCTTCAGGGCAGGATTGAGCTATGGTGTCAGGTCTGCTGGTCGATCTTCTGGTGATTGCCCTGCTCCTGGCTGGGGTTTGGCAGTTTCGCACTCCGCCGGGCGCGCGGCGCGGGAACTGGACGGCGGCCGTTGCGCTGGTGGTGGCGACCGTGGTGGTCCTGTGGCGGCACGGGCTCGAGAGCGTGCCGCTGGTGGTAATCGTGGGGCTGCTGGGAATCGGGTTGGGCGTGTGGGTGGCCCTGCGCGCCACGATGCTTCAGATTCCGGCCCTGGTTGCCTTCCAGCACGGCATGGGCGGCGCCGCAGCCCTGCTGGTCTCCTTTGTTGAGCTGACACGCGACGCTACCAAGGCAGCCATTACCCCACCTGAGGTGGCGGCTTTGCTGGGGCTGATCGTCGGGGCCGGCACGTTCAGCGGCAGCCTGATTGCCGCCGGCAAGCTTGACCGGCGCCTGCCGCAGACGCCGGTGTCTTTGCCACGCCACGACGCCATGCTGCTCTGCCTGGCGCTGCTGGTGGTCGCGGCCGGCATCGTTGCCGCTCTGGCCAAGGATATCGCGCTGCTGTCAACTGTGCTCGTGGTGGTGGTGGCGCTTTCGATTGCCATCGGCGCCTTGTTCGCGATCCGCATCGGCGGCGCTGACATGCCGGTATTGATCTCATTCCTGAACGCCACCGCAGGAGTGGCGGCCGCCCTGTGCGGCGTGGCGATCGGCAACCGCTTGCTGATCGCCTGCGGTGCGACAGTGGCCGCTTCAGGCTCGATACTGACGCACGTCATGTGTCGCGGGATGAACCGCGGGTTGACCTCGATTTTCGCAGGAACACGCAGCAGCGCGCCACCGGCCGGCGCCGCACCCGCGGGCGCGTCCCATAGCCGTCCCGAACCCGCCGCCCCTGCCCCGGTCAGCGTCAAAACTTCAGCAGCGCCGACCGACGTCAGCTCGAATGGAGACCCGTACAACCACGCCGCCACGCTGCTGCGCGAGGCGCGACGCATCATAATCATCCCGGGTTACGGGATGGCGTTGGCCGAAGCGCAGGAGGGCGTCGTCAAACTGGCCGAGCAACTCCTGGAGCAGGGCAAGTCGGTCAAGTTTGCCGTACACCCGGTCGCCGGGCGCATGCCCGGGCACATGCACGTGCTGCTGGCCGAGGCGGATGTCGATTACTCGCTGCTGTTTGAGCTGAAGGACGTCAACCACGAGTTTGCGGAAACAGATGTAGCGCTTGTGGTCGGGGCCTGTGATGTCGTCAATCCGGCGGCGATCGAGCGTCCCGATACGCCGATCTCCGGAATGCCGATTCTAAACGCACACGAAGCTCGGCACGTGATAGTGTGCAACCTGGACGAGCGCCCCGGCTACTCCGGGGTTGAGAACCCGCTGTACAAAAATCCGAAGACGGTGCTGCTATTCGGCGATGCGCAAGAAAGCGTCGAGAAGCTCCGCGACGGGCTCTCGCCAGCGCCGACCGACGTCAGCTCGAATGGAGACCAGTACAACCGTGCCGCCACGCTGCTGCGCGAGGCGCAGCGAGTCATAATCATCCCGGGCTACGGGATGGCTTTGGCCGAAGCGCAGGAGAGCGTGGTCAAATTGGCGGAGCGCCTGCTGGAGCAGGGCAAGTCGGTCAAGTTTGCCGTACACCCGGTCGCCGGGCGCATGCCCGGGCACATGCACGTGCTGCTGGCCGAGGCGGATGTCGATTACTCGCTGCTGTTTGAGCTGAAGGACGTCAACCACGAGTTTGCGGAAACAGATGTAGCGCTTGTGGTCGGGGCCTGTGATGTCGTCAATCCGGCGGCGATCGAGCGTCCCGATACGCCGATCTCCGGAATGCCGATTCTAAACGCACACGAAGCTCGGCACGTGATAGTGTGCAACCTGGACGAGCGCCCCGGCTACTCCGGGGTTGAGAACCCGCTGTACAAAAATCCGAAGACGGTGCTGCTATTCGGCGATGCGCAAGAAAGCGTCGAGAAGCTCTGCAAGGGGCTCTCGGCAAGCGCTTGACCGAAAGCGCGCCGACGTACTCATCAAATGCGGCGGACCGCACTCCAGCCAGGCTGGAGTGCGGTCCCTTTTTGTCGTCATACTGTCCGCGCGTCACCAGCGCCGCAGCGCGCCAACTATGACCCGGGCGGCCCGGTTGGGCCGCCCGTCGGCATTATGGAGACATCGCTTTCCTATCGGTTCCCGGGCGGGCCTTCAGTTTGAACGCCGAAAGCCCGAACTTCCCAGGCTATTCCAGCAACTGCTTGCACCTGTCGTACAATTCCGGCTGCTGCTGCTTGAACTCTTCTTTGCTTTGGAACTCGTACGTCTGCGGACCCTGGCCATCATCCACTGTTACCGTGACGTGCCCGTCCTCGACCTGCACTGACAGGCGCTGCATCTTCTTGATCACTGTGCGCTGCTCGTCGACCGAGCCAGAGCTGTCCGTCGCATTGCTGCGGTATTGCTCCAGACGCTCACGCACGCGCTCGACTGCTCGGGCGGCCTCCTCCTCCGCGGCCTTGGCCCGGTCCAGAGCTTTACGCAGCGTGGCTTCAATTTCGACCTGGAAGTCCTGCCGCAACTTGTTCAGGTGTTCGCGTTGCGGGTAAACGAAATTCCAGGACTCGGGACCGCGGCTTGAGAACGGCCGGTAGGCTTTGTAGGCGTCCGGGTCCGCTTTTCGGAATTCATCCATGTCCTCGTACGTGGCGGACGATTCGTTGCCGGCGGGATCGACGCGCTTGACGTTAATCCTGCCGTCTTTGTCGCGCCAGATGGTGAGCGTGTTGCCGTCGTCATCCACCTGGACGCGCACCTCGACGCGCGCCTTGACGTCCAGGTCGACATCCTCGTCGGCGAATGGATCAACGCTCACGTCGAAGTCGGGCAGGTGCAGCTCCCGCAAGATGTCTGGGAACGTGTGCAGCGGACCGAGCTCTTCCCATTGCCAGGCCCCGCCCGGTCCGGGCATCAACTTGTGGCCGCGCAGCCGCATCTGGCGATCGATGATGTCCTCCGGTTCGTCGTACTTCCAGGTTACTTGTGGGGCGGTAGGGCGTTCGGCCGGGGTGATAGTCATTTCTTTCTTCTGCGCGCCGCGAATCACGGTCAGCGGGACGCTCTGGCCGGGTTTAATATCCTCCAGCGCGGCGAACAGGTCTTCCGCGTCGGCCACCTGCTGCGAGTCGAGTGAAACGATCACGTCGTAGCGTTCAACGCCGGCCCGGTCGGCCGGGCTGTCCTGCACGACGTTGGCGACCATGACGCCGTTTTCGCCGATGTGGGCCGCGAGCGGTTCGGGAATCGGCGTTAGCCGGACGCCCAGCCACTGCGACGGCATTTTCTGGATGCTGGGATTTGGGG
>JAGPEO010000287.1 GCA_018056925.1 Phycisphaerae bacterium | reverse complement strand
GCACTGAGGGCGGCGGCGACGGGGCCTGTTGCGACCCGAGCGGGGCGTGCAGCGTGTTGGCTGCGGCGGCCTGCGCGGGCACCTACATGGGCGACGGCACCGCGTGCACGCCCGACCCGTGTTGCACGGGCCAGCTCAAGGGCGATGCCAACTGCGACGGCGTGGTGAACGTATTCGATATCGATCCGTTCGTGGTGGCGCTGACAAGCCTCGACGTGTGGCAGGGCACCTACCAGGGAGCGGGATGCGGCTTCCTGTGCGTTAACGACTGCAACGGTGACGGGGAGGTCAATGTCTTCGATATCGACCCATTTGTGCAGTACCTGACCGGCGGGTAACCGCCCCGGACAACGGACAACTGCTCCGATACGACTTTGCGGCCGGGCGCGCGGCAGCGTGCGCGGCCGCAGCTCGTTGGGCATCGAACCCCAGGCTCGCTCAACCGCTCGCAGGCGGCCAGCCGCGCGTAATCGCCGCTTTGGCCGATATGGTACCCTTCCGACGGCCGGCGCCTTCGGGTAACCTTCGCTGGCCGAACGCCCGGCGCGCCAATCGCTCGCGCCCGCCGAACGGTCGATGAGATTGGCAGAAAAAAGCGGCGGTTAATCGCGGGAACGCCGGGCCCGCGTGGAGCCTGCATGATCGAAGTCCAAGAACTGACAAAAGTCTTCCCCAATCCCGACGGCTCCGAGAAAACTGCCGTGGACAACATCAGCTTCCGGGTGCTCGCCCACGAAATCTATGGCCTGCTGGGCCCCAACGGCGCGGGAAAAACTACCACGCTCCGCATGGTCAGCGGGCTGCTGCGCCCGACCTCCGGCCGCGTCCTCATCAACGGCAAGGACGTCACCAACCACGAAGCCGCCGTCAAGCGGCAGATCGGTTATCTCACGGCCAACACGGGCCTGTACCAGCGTCTCACCCCGCTGGAAATTCTCGAGTACTTCGCGGTGCTTTACGACATCCCGCGCCCGCAAGCTAAGCAGCGCATCGCCGAACTCGTGGACTGGCTCGGCATGCACGACTTCATCAAGCTGCGCTGCGGCGCCCTTTCGACCGGCCAGAAGCAGCGCACCAACATCGCCCGCGCCCTGATCGCTGATCCGCCAGTGCTAATCCTGGATGAGCCCACGCTCGGCCTGGACGTGCTCAGCAATCGCCTCATCCTCCAGTTTATTCAATCTCAAGCCGACGCCGGAAAAGCCGTCCTGCTCTCGACCCACGCCCTCGATGAGATCGAGAAGATGTGCGGCCGCATCGGCTTGATCCACGATGGCCGGCTCATAGCCGAGAACGATCTCGAAGGCCTCAAGCGGCAAACCGGGCAGAGCCGGCTGAGCGACGCTTTCCTACACCTGGTGCATGCGAATGAACCGCTTCTCGCGGATTAGCACAATCTGGCGCAAGGAGTTCGCCGACACGCTGCGCGATCGCCGCACGCTGGTGGCCATGGTGCTCGTGCCGATGGTGCTCTACCCGGCCCTGATGCTTGGCTCGCTGCAGGCGTTCGAGCTTCAGGTCAGCAAGCTCAAACAGCAGGAATACTCGATCGCGGTCGCGTCCGATGAAGTTCGCCATTGGCTTCAAACCCGCATTCTCGATCCCGATCTGGCACGCTTCGCGGCCGCCGCCGGTCTGCCTGCGGAAGAGTTGCCCGCCGCCGTTGAGGCCGCCGAGAAAGAGGCGGATGCACAAAGCGGCGACAGCGGGCGCGGCAGGCTCGAAAAGGAAGAGGCCGCCGTCCACCGCCGCCCGCCGCCGTACCGGCTGGAGGTCGTCAGTGATGTACGCCTGGCGGTGGCAACCGGCATGACCAACGTCGGCCTGCTCGTCAGTGGTGAACTGCTGCCCACGCCGGATTCCGCCGGCGCCTGCCAGATCACGCTGGTGATGGATAAGGCCGAAATTCGCAGCCAATTCGCCGCGTCGGCCCTTGAAGGCGTGTTCAAGCGGCTCAGCGAGCGCGTCGTCGCGCGCCGCCTTCAGGACCTGCACCTGACCCGCGACTATATCGAGCCGTATCAAATCACCCAGCTCAGCGTAGCCACGCCCGAAAAGCTGGGCGGCTCGATCATCGGGCAGATCGTCGCCCTGATCCTGGTCGTCATGACAATCACCGGCGCGATCTATCCTGCCATCGACCTGACCGCGGGCGAACGCGAACGCGGCACGCTCGAAACCTTGATGGCCGCCCCGGTGCCCAAAGTCGACCTGATTGCCGGCAAGTTCGTCGTGGTCGCCTCGATCGGCATGCTCAGCGCCGTGCTGAATTTGCTCTCAATAGGCGGCACCGTCTACCTGGGAGGCCTGGGCGACGTCCTTACCAAGGAGGGCGGCATCACGATCCCGCTGCGGACGCTGCCGCTGGTACTGGTCACGCTCATCCCGCTGGCCGTCATGTTCAGTGCCGTGCTGCTCGCCGTTTGCAGTTTTGCCCGCAGCTTCAAGGAAGCCCAGAACTACATCATGCCGGTCATGGTCGTGGCGTTGATTCCCGCCGTGGTCGGACTCCTGCCCGGCACCGAGTTGGAAGGCCCGCTGCTCATCATGCCGGTGACCAACATCGTGATCCTGACGCGCGAACTGTTCATGGGCGAGATCAATCGCCTGGGGGTGCTCTGGGTCACACTTTCGACCTGCATTTATGCCTTGGCGGCGGTGGGGGTGGCGGCCAAACTTTTCGGGCAGGAGGCCGTCCTGTTCGCCGACAGCGCGTCTATCCGGACGCTGCTCAAGCGCAAGTTCTTCAAACCGTCCAACTGGCCCAGCGCCTCGCAAGCTTTGCTGCTGATGGCGGTGGTCTATCTGCTGAACTTCTTCATCCAGCAGTCGCTTTTCCAGGCCGGCCTGACGCCTGGCTCGCCGGAGCATCTGGCGGGCTTCGCGCTCACGCTGGTGCTGCTGCTGGCGGCGCTGCCGATCGGCGTGGCGCTCTACACGCGTGTACGCATCACCACGGCATTCTCGTTTTCACCGCCGCGCTGGCGTGGGCTCGCGGCCGGCCTGTGCATCGGGCTATCGACCTGGGTGCTGGCGCTGGTGTGGATGTCGCTCCAGGAGCGCATCCTGCCGCTGCCGCCGGACTTCAAGGAAGCCGCCGCGCCCTACGAGCAGATGCTGCAACGCCTCTCGGTCGCCACCGTGCTATTCTTCTTCGCCATTCTGCCGGCCTTCTGCGAAGAACTGTTCTTCCGCGGCTATGCGCTCAGCGGCCTGCGGCACGTAATGGGCAAAACCGGGGCGGTGCTGCTGGTCGCGTTCGCCTTCGGCATGACCCACATGTCGATTCAGCGCCTGCCGCTCACGGCGGCCGTGGGCGCTCTGCTGGGCCTGCTGGTCATACGCTGGGGGTCGATCTGGCCGGCGGTCCTGGCCCACGTGCTGCACAACAGCATCATCCTGCTCATCACGCGCGAGGATGGGCTGCTGCCGCTGCTGAAGCGGGCCGGGTTCGTCGATCCGGTCACCGAGGATGTGTTTCCGCCGCTCCCGTGGATCGTCGGGGCCGCGGTCCTGCTGCTGGCCGGCCTGGCCCTCTGCGTCAAACGCTCAAGACCCGTCGGCCAGCTCGCGGACGGCCTCGGCCAAAGCGGCGGCGATCTGCTCGGCGTCGCCGGCCAGCAGGGTCCGGCAGTCAAAGACTAGCGCTTCCTCCTGCACGCGGCAAATTACGGGCGTCTCGCGCTGCCGCACGGCGGCCGCCAGCCGCATGCTTGGCAGCGCCGGGTGCCGAACGATCACTATCCAGGTAGGAAACGAAATCATCGGCAGCGATCCACCGCCGGCTTCGGAAGTATCCGGCTGCTGGGTGACTTGTGCCTCGGGAAGCACTTGGCGAATGGCGTCTGCCAGTTCTACGGCCGAGTTCTCGAGCTCCGCGGGCGATGCGGCCAGCATGCGGAAAACCGGCAAGCGCCGCGCGAGGGCTTCTGGGTCGCGATAGAGGCGCAAGGTCGCTTCCAAGCCGGCCAGCGTCATCTTGTCCGGGCGGACGGCACGGGCCAGTGGGCTCTGACGAATTCGCTTGATGAGATCAGCGCGGCCGATGATCACGCCGGCCTGCGGACCGCCCAGTAGTTTGTCGCCGCTGAAAAGCACGACGTCCGCCCCGCTCGCGACGCTGTCGCGCACGGCCGGCTCATCCCATTGCGACGGGGCTCGTCCCGCCGGCGCCTGCGTAGTCGCGGCCCAACCGCTGGGCGCCTGCGCGATCACCGGCCCGCCAGGTGCACCGCCGCCTTCGTCCGGCCACGGCAACTCGCGGTCGATCAGGCCACTGCCGAGGTCGTCGATCACGAGCAACCCGCGGCTGCGTGCCAGCTTCACCAAGTCGTCCAACGACACGCTCTCGACGAAGCCCTGTATGCGATAGTTGCTGGTATGCACGCGCAGCAGCGCCACGCTCGCTTCACTGATGGCCCGCTCGTAGTCGTACAGGTGCGTGCGGTTGGTCGTGCCGACCTCGATCATCCGGCAGCCGGCCGCGGCCATGATGTCCGGCATGCGGTACGAGCCGCCGATTTCGACCAACTGCCCGCGTGAGACGATCACCTCGCGCCCGGCAGTGAGGGCCGCAAGCGTAAGAAACGTGCCGGCGGCGTTGTTATTCACGACCAGCGCATCTTCCGCGCCGGTCAGTTCGGCCAATAGCTCGCGCGCGTGCTCGTGGCGGTCGCCGCGCCGCCCAGTGGGCAGGTCCAGCTCGAGATTGCAGTATCCGGCCGCGATGTCGGCGATAGCGTCGATGGCTTCCTGGGCCAGCGGCGCCCGGCCCAGGCCGGTGTGCAGCACGATGCCCGTGGCGTTGATAACACGCCGTAAGTGCGGGCGGGCGCGTTCGTGCAGCTTCTCGCGCACGGCCAGGGCGAGGCTGGGGGTATCCACGTCCACTTTCTCGCCGCCGCGCAACGCCTCGCGCCGCTGGTTCAGCACGGCCCGAATGGCGTGCAGCAACTCCTCACGCGGGAATTCCGCCAGCAGATTCGCAATGGCCGGCGCCTTCAGCAACTGGTCCACGGCGGGCAGGCTGCGCATAGCGGCCTGGAGCGGTCCGGCATCGGGCGGCTGCATGGGGCCGGGGGGGCCGG
>JAGPEO010000286.1 GCA_018056925.1 Phycisphaerae bacterium | reverse complement strand
CGATCGGGCCGCACGTACTTGGCCAAAGCCTGCTGCACCGCCTCGGGCGTTAGCGCCTCGATCTTGGCGAGCTGGGCGATCGCGAACTCCGTCGTGCGATTCAAGAACAGATCGCGTGCCAGCATGGCGGCAACGGTGCCGTCGTTGGCCAGCATGACGCCAAGCTGCTGCCGATACCCCGTCCGCACCTCGTCGAGTTCCTGCTGCGGAATGCCGTCTTTGATCAGGCGGTCAATCTCCTCCAGCGCACAGGTCAGCGTGAATTCCGCATTCTGCGGGGCGCAGATGCTATACGCCAGGAACGTGCCCAGCCGATCCAGCGAATTGGCGGTCGCCATCGATCCGCAGCCATACGCCAAGCCTTCCTTCTGCCGGATGCGGTTCACCAGGCGCGAGTTCGCGTTCGCGCCCAGCACCACGTTTGCCATAACGAGCGCCGGATAATCGGGATCGTCATCGCGCACCTCCAGCGGCAATCCGAGCGTCACCATCGCGTTCGGTTTGTCGGGCGTGGCGATGACGACCGTCTCAGGCGACACCGGCTGGTACTTCTGGTCGATCCGCACATAAGGTTTAGGATTGCTCCAGTCTCCGAATAGCTTGCTGAGCTGCGCCTGCAACTCAGCCGGCTCAAAATCACCAACAAAACCCGCCTGAGAATAGCTGGCGCCAACCAGCCCGGTGTAGATCGACTTAACCTCGTCGAGCGTCACGGCTTTGATGCGTTCGACCTGCTCGGGCATGCTGGGGATGTAGCGGACATCGGTCGGCGGGCAGGGGTTCAGGCGGCGCTGCAACTCGTTGGACGCCAGCGCCATCGGATCCGACATCTGCTCCTCGATGCCGGCCAGCGCCTCGCGTCGCAGCGTCTCGAACTCGTCGGGGGGGAAGCTCGGCTGCCGCAAAATCTCGGCCACGAGATCCAACACTGCCGACAGATTCTCGTACGTGGTTTCGATGGATACGTGCAGAATCCCGGGACCGCCGCGCGACAGTTGCACATAGCGTCCGCCGGTTCGACCGCCATCACTAATGCGCACCTGGGCGTTCAGCTCGGCCAGCCGGTCCTGGATTTGGCGGCGCGTGTGCTGTGTGGTGCCACGCATCAGCATCGGGGGCAGGAAATCCGCGGCGCTTTCCTTGCCGGTGAGGTCGGCTTCAGAGCCGTAGCGGAAAATCAGGACGCCGTTGACTCGGTCACCGCGCGTTTGCTTGGGCAGCATGGCCAGTTTCATGCCGCCGGGCAGTTGAGTCCGCTCCGTACGGGCCTCGATGTTCTCGTAGGTGGCCTCGAAGGCCTCGCCCTGCGCGACTTCCTGCGTGTCCTTATAGTCCTTCAACAAAGCCGCGAGGTCGGGCGTCGGCGGAACGACGGCCCGCTCCGCGTCTGCAGTCGGGATGAACAGGCCGACCGTGCGGTTGGAGGGCTTCAGGTAATATGCCGCCACGCGCTGCACGTCCTCGGGCGTTACGGCCGCAAGCCGGTCGCGATGCAGGAACATCAGCCGCCAGTCGCCCTGGGCGATCGAGCCGCTCAGCCGCGTGGCCAGCCGCGTGCTGTCGTTGAACATGAGGGCGAAGTTGCGGGCGAAACTCTTCTTGGCACGCTCGACCTCTTCTGCGGTGAACTGCTGCCGGCCGAGGGTGTCGAGCACCGCGAACATTTGGGCGCGGATTTCATCGAGCGACTGGTCCTGGCGCGCCTCGACCATGATGTCCAGAAGACCCGGTTCACACATGGCAAAAGCGCTAGCGCTCACACTGGTCGCAAGCTTGGTTGCAATGAGCGCTTTGTAGAGCCGGCCCGTCTCTTCCGCGGAGAGAATGCTGGCCAGCACCTGGAGCGGGGCCATGTCCTCGTGTCCGGCGGCGCAGATGTGGTAAGCCACGCCGATGGCCTGCGTATCGCCCGCCCGGCGCAGCGTCACCTCGCGCTCGCCGTCCTGCGCCGGTTCAACGGTGTAAGTCGCCTCGAGCTTGCGCTCCGGCCGCGGGATGCGGCCGAAAATGTCGTTGATCAGCAGCAGCGCTTTGGGCTCTTCAAACTTGCCGACGACGATGAGCACGGCGTTGTCGGGCTGGTAGTACTTGCGGTAGAAAGCCTGGAGACGGTCGATCGGCACGCGCTCAATGTCCTCGCGCGAGCCGATGGTTGACTTGCCGTAGTTGTGCCACAGATACGCGGTGGAAGCGATGCGCTGCGACAACACGCGCATCACGTTGTTCTCGCCCATTTCGAATTCGTTGCGCACGACGGTCATTTCGGAGTCGAGGTCCGTCTGCGCGATAAAGCTGTTGACCATGCGGTCCGCTTCGAGCCTGAGGGCGAACTCGAGGTTCTCAGGACTGGCGGGCAGCGTCTCGTAGTAGTTCGTCCGGTCGTAGCTGGTGCTGCCGTTGAACTGCGCACCATGCTCCTGCAGCTCCTTCCAGACCTGCGGGTGGTCGGGGGTGCCCTTGAACATCAGGTGCTCGAGCAGGTGGGCCATGCCGCTTTCGCCGTAGCCCTCGTGCCGCGAACCGACCAGGTACGTGATATTGACGGTCACCGTCGGCTTTGATTCATCCGGAAACAGCAGCACGCGCAGGCCGTTGCCGAGGCGGTACTCGGTGATGCCGGCGACGGTGGTGATCTTCTCCGGGGCGGGCAAAGTGTCGGCCACGGCCAACGCGCCCGCAGCAACCAACAGCACGACCAATGTCCGCACAGCCAATCTACTGCGTGTCATGGAGAATGTGCCCTCACTCGTAGCGCAGCGCGTCGATCGGGTTGAGCCGGCTGGCGCGCCACGCTGGGTAAAAGCCGAAGAAAATGCCGACCGCAGTGGAGAAAGCCATCGCGATGCCGGCCATCCAGTACGAGACTTCCGTTTCCCATTGCCACCGTAGCGTGACAATCTGCGATACGCCCCATCCGGCCACGAACCCGATCAGCCCGCCGATCAGGCACAGCACGACCGCCTCGCACAAAAATTGTCCGAGTATGTGTGTCGAGCTGGCGCCGATCGCCATGCGCAGGCCGATCTCGCGGGTGCGCTCCGTCACCGAGACGAGCATGATGTTCATGATCCCCACGCCGCCCACGATCAGCGAGATCGAGGCGATGGAGGTCAGCAGCACGTTGAACGTCCGCGTCGCTTCAGCATTGGCCTGGGCCATCAGCGAGCGGTCCATGATGCGGAACGTGTCTTCCTCATGATCGGCCAGGTGCCGCCGGCGGCGCAACACTTCCCGAATTTGCTCCTTGGCGACGGACAGCGGCGTTCCGGCTTTCGCGGCGGCGAAAAGCGTGCCCGACGGCTCATTGCCCGCGATGAGCCGCTGAAACGACGTAAACGGGAAGACGATGATGTCGTCGAAATCGCGCCCGTCGCTGCCGACGCCTTTCTCGTCCAGCAAGCCAATGATCTCAAACGCGGCCCGGTTCACGCGAATGGTCTGCCCGACGGGATTGACCGACCCGAATAACTCCTTGGCGGTCGTAGCCCCGATACAGCAGACCTTCGAGCGCATCGTAATTTCTTCTTCGCCGAAGCAGCGCCCGACCGTACAGTTCCAGCGGCGTATATCGAAGAAGCTTGGGTAGACGCCCCACACACCCACGCGCGTGTTGCCGAATTGCGAGATCACCTGGGCGCCGACGCGATTGGTGGGCGAGACTGCCCGCACGGCGGAACATTCGCGCATAATCGCGTCCGCATCCTCGCGCGTCATGTTCAGCGGCGTGGCCATTTCGCGCCGCACGCCGCCGCGATCGGTGCTCACGTACCAGATCGTCATCCAGTCATCGCCGATGGCCGCAATTTCGCGCTCCACTTTGCGTTGGGCGCCGGTCGCCACTGCGACCATCGCGATCACCGCCCCGATGCCGATCACAATGCCCAGAATCGAAAGCCCGGTGCGAATCTTGTTCTTCCCCAGGCTGTGAAACGATTCGGCGATGACCGTTAGCGGACTCATGGCTATGCTGCCTGGCTCCCGGCGGCCGTGTCGCGCACTACCTGGCCGTCCCGGAAGACGACTTGCCGCTGGGCATAAGCGGCGATGTCCGGTTCGTGCGTGACCAGCACGATGCTGACGCCCTCATCGCGATTCATGGCCTGCAACAGCCGCATGATCTCCTGGCTCGTAGCGGTGTCCAGGTTGCCGGTGGGCTCATCGGCCAGGACGACCGCGGGACGCGTGACCAGCGCCCGGGCCAACGCCACACGTTGCTGCTGTCCACCGGAAAGCTGGTTGGGATGATGCTTCAGCCGGTCGCCCAAACCCACACGTTCGAGCATCTCGGCCGCCTGGCGGCGGCGTGCGCCGCGGCGCACGCCCTGGTAAGCCAGCGGCAGCGCGACGTTATCAACAATACTGGTTCGCGGCAGGAGATTGAAGCTCTGGAAGACAAACCCGATGCGCCGGTTGCGCAGTTGAGCCAACTGGCGGCGCGAGTAGCGCTCGATCGGTTGGCCTTCGAAGAAGTACTGGCCGCGGTCGAGGCGGTCGAGACATCCCAACACGTGCATGAACGTCGATTTCCCCGAACCGCTGGCGCCGGTAATCGCGACGAACTGACCGGCCGGAATAACCAGCGAAACTCCGCGCACCGCGGGTATTTCGACCTCTTCTATGTGATAGGACTTCCAGGCCTCGCGAATGTCGATAAGTTCCGCGTGCATTTACATCCTGGGCATGCGTTGCCTCGGCGTTCGCGCCATGCCGGGGCTGTTGAGCTGCTCGACCACGACCGCGTCGCCGGCCTTCAGGGCATCGCACTTGATCTCCGTGGATTTGTCGTCGCTCAGCCCCAGTTCCACCGGAACTTCCACCAGTTGGTTTCCATCCAGAACAAAGACGCGTGGCTGCACAGGTTTGCCCCGCCCGGGCCGTCTCCAGTCTGTTTCCGGCGTCGTCGTATTCGGATCGAATCGCAGGGCGGTATTGGGGACCAATAACACGTCCGTGGCCTTGGCTACCTCGAACAGGATGGTGGCGGTCATGCCCGGCCGCAGTGACAGGTCCGGATTATCGACGTCAATGAGCGTCGTATACGTCACCACGTTATCTACTATAGTGTGCGCGTAGCGCACCTGCGAAACCTTCCCGCGGAAG
>JAGPEO010000285.1 GCA_018056925.1 Phycisphaerae bacterium | reverse complement strand
TGCTTGTCGGACCAGGGCGGGGCATCGGCCAGGCCAGCCCGCGCGGCGGCGATGACTTCCGGGTCGGGGCGCTGGCGAACGTATTCCAGCAGCGCCGCTGCCAGCGCGAACTTGCCCGCCTCGCGTTCCGGCATGTTAGGCAAGATGGCCAGCATGTGCTCGCGCACCAGCTCGAAGTTTTCCGGCCGCACGGCATAGAGCATCCAGTGAGCGTAGGATGCCAAGGCCGCGTAGTCAGGCTGGTTCACGACCGCCAGCATGTCCGCAACCCGCTCATCCCGCGGAAACTGGTAGAGAAAGAAGGCTACTTCGGCTGCGACTTGCGGGTTCTCAATGATGCGCTCCGGCGGCGGACCGGGCGGCTGGAGAATCGCGCGCGCGTCCTCATAAAAACCGTCCAACGCGGCCTGTGCGTCGCCGCGGGCAAATGGCAGCCAGGCGTCCGTCCGCACGCGTATCCACTTTCGAGCCCCTTGCGGCGTGCGGCGCAGCAGAATGCTACGTGGTTCGATCAGCCGTAGCGCTTCGTCGACCAGGTCCAACTCGGAAACCATCCAGGCGCAAACCGCCAGTACGTTCCCGCCATCGCCCGCACTTAGCGTTTTCCCCAATTGCTGGCGCGAATCCCACCAGGTCTTCGCCACCCCCTGCAACGCATCCGCATACCGGCCGGCGGGAATCAGCACGCGATGGATCGCCGTGTCGGGCTCGGCCCAGGCGTCGCCCAGCAAGCGCTCAGTCCACCAGCGCCATTCGACGTGATACGGCGCTCCCACCGGGCCGGCCAAATCCAGCGCCGAAGGGCTGCTGGACAAATTTACCAGCGACACCGGCAGGCAGGCGTCCGGGTGTTCCGCCAGAATATCGAACGCGCTCTGCGCGTCACCCGCCGTGTAAGCGATTACTGCATATAGCAACGCCGGCAGTTCGGACTCCGGGACCTCGCCCTTTAATTCCCGCAATAACTCGTATGCTTGCTCGGCATAGCCATAAGCGTATAGCCGCACCGCGCTGGCGATCGCTGCACCCGCCGGCGCACGGTAATCGCACACCACCGGCAGGTCGCTGCGGTTCTTCAGCAACGTCTCGAACGGACCCTCCGCGCGGCGCACGCGCAGCATCGCGCCCGGACGCAGCCGGCGCAGCAACTCCGCCCGGCTGTTTACGCGCTGGTTGTTGATGTGCGTGATCACGTCCCCAGCATATAAACCGCTGCTGTAGTAGTCGGACCGTAGCACCAAGACCGCGTTCTGCGGCGGCCGCAAGTTTTCCAACACGAACCGCAGTCGGAAGCGCACCTCGGGATCGGTTTCCTGCGGCAGCCAGGTTTCCAGGGCGGTGACGATTTCCGGGCCGAGCAACAACAGGTCCCGCGTGGCGTCCTCGCGCACCCGGTAGCTCGAGTCACCCAGCCGCCCGATCAGCTCACTCACGTCATCCGCCGACGGCGCCTTTGCGGCCGCCGCACTTTCGCATCTGGCCGCAACCGGCGCCGTCGCCGGCTGCAGCGCGAACGCAGCGTTTTCCAGCAACAGGCCCATCGCCAGGGAGAAGACCAAGCCCCGCCCAAGCAGGCTACGAAACGGGCTGCCATGCGGGGTGCCATGCCCAAGCTCTAAGCGCGGGCATGCCTTGCCGGACATCTCAAGCAGCCGTCGTCCCTGCCAATCCCAACCCCGCATCACCTGCTCTCCGGCACATAGCTCATGGCATGAGTCTACGGGCCAACGCGCCCGCGGTACACATCCGGCCTGTTTTCGAGGTTCCCCTTTCAACATTCGAGTTGGCCGGCCACTGCCGTTAACATGCACCCGAACCAGCAGCGAGGCCAAAATGACCGAACCAGTCGGCAAAATGACCGAACCAGTCGTAACGATCTTCGGCAGCTCTGCCATTGATCCAGCCGGCCCGGCCTACCAGACCGCCTACGACCTCGGCCGCAGAATTGCCCTGGCAGGCTGGAGACTGTGCAACGGCGGCTACGGCGGGACCATGGAGGCGGCCTGCAAAGGAGCCTGCGAGGCCGGCGGGCAGACGATCGGCGTAACCTGCAAGGCGTTCAACCGCCCCGCCGCAAATCGCTTTGTACGCCAGGAAATTTCAACGCCCTCGCTCCTGGCCCGTTTGGACAAGCTCGTGCATCTCGGCGACGCATTCCTGGTTTTGCCCGGCGGTACCGGCACCTTGCTGGAACTCGCGCTGGTCTGGGAGCTGCTGAATAAACGCCTGATCGGACGGCAAACGCCGCTAATCCTGCTCGGCGATTTCTGGACGCCCCTCATCCCGCTCGTCCTGGCCCAGCAACCCGAAGCTCTCAGGCCGCAGGTAGCGCCGACGGTGGAAGCGGCGGTGGCGCTGCTGGCGGCGCACTTCGAAGGTAGACCCGGCACCCCCTGACGCTCGCCCGTCATCGGCGACTTGACCGCCCTCGGGGTGCTGCATTACCATCCTTCCCGTTCCTTGATGGGAGCGCGGTCGAGGATGCATTGAGGCGGTGTGGGAAGGTTGAACAGGTAAGCTGCCGCCATGATTGTTGACTGCCATACGCAGATCTGGGATCCGAGTCCGTACGCCGGCGCAAGCCTGGTCCGGCCCATTCCAGAAACGGAAGCATCGCGCCATTTGGCAGCGGTCGATCCCGTGGACTGCGCAATCGTCCTGGCGTTTAAGAGCTGCTATTTGCAGGCCGAAGTCCCAAACCGGGTGGTCGCCGAGTACGTCCGACAAAACCCGTCCAAAATGGTGGGTTTCGCCGGCATTGATCCGAATGACCGAGACTGGCCTGACCAACTGCGGATCGCTCAGGAAGAACTCCAGCTCAAGGGCGTGACGATCTCCCCTGCTATGCAGGATTACCACCCCTCGGCCACCCAGGCGATGCGCCTGTATGATGCTTGCACGCGGCGCGGTCTGCCCATCCTCTTCGAGCAGAACCATCGCAGTCCGGCGGCGAAAATGGAATTCGGCCGGCCGATGCTCTTGGATGAGGTCGCGCGCGAGTTCCCCAATCTGCGGATCATCATCAGCCACCTGGGTTATCCCTGGATCGATGAAACGCTGGTCCTGCTCAGCAAGCACCCGAACGTCTATGCCGACGTGGCCGGCCTGCATCGCCGGCAGTGGCTGACGTATAACGCGCTGCTGACGGCGTTCGAATCCGGCGTGATCGATAAGCTGCTTTTCGGCAGCGACTTTCCGCACCGCGCTCCGACGGAGTGCATTGAAGCTCTGTACTCTATCAATCAGATAGCTCATGGCACGAATCTGAAGGCTATTCCGCGGGAACAGTTGCGCGGCATCGTCGAACGCGATGCGCTCACGCTGCTGGGCATCGAGCAGCCCCGGCCGGCCAATAAGTCCAAGAGCGGAGCCAAAAGCGGGATCTTCGTGAATGATGATTAGCCAGGGCCGGGCGGAACCAGACAAAGCGTCGCCAAGTCAGACCGCGCCAGCGGGTCAAACCGCGTCCGCCGGTCAAACCGCGCCGGCCGGTCAAACCACGCCCGCCCGTCAAATAGGCGACGAGGCGCGGGTGCCATACCCAAGCGCGCGGGCGCCATGCCCAAGCGCCAAGCGCGGGCATGCCCTCGCAGCCGAACCCATCCGGCGACCTTTCGCCTCGCGCCACCTGACATTCATCGCAGCCGCGGCGCTGAGCGCGCTTGTCAACGCGGCCTGCGCCCCGAACAGCGGCTCACTCTTTAAGCTGAACCTGGGTTCGCCGTTCAAGCTGAGCTCCGATTCGCTTTTTGGGCTGAATCCCGTTTCGGGCATCACCCTGGTGTCTTACAAAGACCCATATTTCCCCGAGCCAATTGATGTCCCGCTGAACGAGTGTACGTACCAGAAGGACCCCCGCGGCGACTTGCAGATCGTTGCCCGCGACGCGGCGGCCGCGCTCGATACGGCCGGTCCGCTCGAACGCCTGCTGCACATCCATGTTTACTGGCAGCCGTACCCGGGCAAGACGTTTTCCAACTCCAGCACGACGACGGCCACGATCCGCTACATCGTGGCGACGCGGGAGGGGACCGTTACGTACACGGGAACCGGCTTTGCGTATCCCGCCAAGCGGTCGGGTGACGGACTCGAAATCGACTTGGAATCCGCAAACTTGCAGTTGGACACTAGCACGGGCACCGCACCGGAAATGCTGGGCCTCTCGCGTCTGACGGGCAAGCTCTTCGCCCGGCACGATCCCCACCGGACCGTCGACCTCATGCGGCAGGTCGACCTGCTGGCGGCCGGCAACACACTGCCCTAGCCAACCGCACCACTACCGTAGCCAAACCATGATACCCCACGGCACTCGCTAGCCCTGGCAATTGCTAGCCGGTGCGGGTAATTAGCCTTACCCGTGACCAGGTTCCGCGTCGTCTAAAATCAGTGGATGGCAGGTTTTTTTCTGCGACCGGTCGCACCCTTCCGATTGGATCTGACGGTGTGGGCGTTGCGGCGCGTGCCGATCAACCTCATCGATCGCTGGGACGGGCAGACTTACCGGCGCGTCGTGCCGGTTCGGGGGCGGCCGGTCGAGGTTGCCGTCGAGCAAGTAGCCGGAGGCGACGCGCCCCGCCTGCGGGTCTGCACGTCCGAGCGTCGGATCGGCGCGCGCGACCGTGAAGTGCTGGTGCCGCTGCTGGAGCGCGTGTTGGGGCTGCGGGCGGATTTGCGCGAGTTTCACCGGCGCGTTGGAGAGCACAAGGATTTTGCGGCCTTCGTGGCGCCCTTTATCGGCCTCAAGCCGCCGCGTTTTCCCTCCGTTTTCGAAGCCGTGCTCAATGGGATCGCCTGTCAACAGCTCTCGCTGATCGTGGGCATTCATCTATTGAATCGGCTGTCTGCCACATTCGGCCTTGCAGCGGGTGACCAGCATGCGTTCCCGCGGCCGGAGGATTTGGCGGGCCAGCAACGCGCGCGGATCCGGCGGCTTGGCTTCAGCGGGCGCAAGGTCGAAACCATCCGGTGGCTCGCTCGAGCCGTCGTGGGCGGGGAATTGAACCTCGAGGAATTGGCAACGAAAGAGGATGCCGTAGCGTTCAAGGCGTTGCTCAACCTTACAGGTATCGGGCGTTGGACGGCGGAGTACGTGCTGCTGCGC
>JAGPEO010000284.1 GCA_018056925.1 Phycisphaerae bacterium | reverse complement strand
CCGGGTTGAGCCAACGCTCAAAAGTGCTGGCGTTGCGACCGGCCAGACGCACGAGCAAGGCCACGCAGATTACCTGGCGATCGTCCCATATCGGCAGTGCGAACTCCAGCGTACAGCGGGGCGGATAAGAGGCGAGCGTGAAATCGTTCTCGCGGATGTAGAAGTGCACCGCGGGATCGACTGGCACCAGCACAAGCGAATGGTGCGGGGCGCGGAGTACAGCATCTGGGATGCGCTGCTTCATGGGCTTATTGCAGAGCGGTTATTGCGGAGCGGATGATTTCCGCCGCCCGCTTCGGCTGCCGCCGCACCGGCGGCAGGCGCGATGTGGCGGGAGAACCCGGAGATGTCATAGCCGGTTCCTCGCCGCCGCCTGCGTTCTAATCGGCTCTGATTGGCCGCGCAACAAGTGAGCCCCGCGACGACCAGCGTCTCGGGGCTCAGAAGGGGGACACGACAGCTTCCACATCAAGTATTCCAAATTTTCTGTTGAAGTCTGAGGCGAAAATGGCCGAAATCGCGGGCCCGCGGCAACGACTACCCTGGTCCGATAGCGACTGCTTGCATTTCGCCGAGCCGCATTTATGATCGCGGCATGCCCTTAGGACGAGCCGCAGTTTATTGTTCCGGCAGGCGCGCCTTCTTGGCCCTTGCCATCAATTTCAGGACATCAGGCGGCACACTGATCCCGGTCTTGGCTGCCCTAGTCGTGCCCGCCCTGGCCGGGTGTCGCCCCCCGCCGCAGGCCGGTGGACCCACTGAGATAGTGCTCCGCCTGACAGATCGCGACTGCTTCATTGATAACGTCCTGACCGTGCTGCGGCGCTACGACCTGCCGGCCGAGCGCGTCGACCGCGATTGCGGCCTGATCGTCTCGCGCCGCACGACCAGCGGCCAATGGTTCGAGTGCTGGCGAGTCGATTCGCAAGGCGCCTATCAGAACTTAGAGTCCAGCCTGGGGACTATCGGCCGCACGGTAACGGTCGAAATCATGCCCGCCGAGCCGCCCGCGCAGGTGATCAGTCCGCTCGAACCGGAGGCGCCGCCCATCGCGGCCGATCCGGCGCCGCTCGCCATGGCTGAAGAAGACACGCCCGCGAAATGCGGCGATTACCGCGTGAGCGTTTGTGTTGCGAAGGAGCGGCTCAGTGTTCCAGAACGCCAGGTCACGACGGCTTCGGGCGCCCTGGCGCTCTTCAACGTCCGCACGCCTACTGTGGCCGGTGAATTCACTGCACGAAGCGCAGCGATCGACTGGATTGCGATCGGGCGCGATCCGCTGCTGGAAGCGTACTTGTTGGCCAAGTTCGTCGACGCCGCGCCGGACGCGGAAATCGCCGATCCGGCACTTGGCGGCTGAGGCATTCGGGGCCCCCGATTTCCGCCCTTCATAATTGGTCGATGGGATCCACGTCGATCGTGAAGCGCTGCACGCGCGGGGAGAGGCGCTTCTCCTCGGCGCCCGCACGCAAGAGGCGCTGGATAGCCCCGTCGCGCGGACCGCGAACCAGAACGTTATAGCGGTTCATCTGACGCAGACGCGGAATGGTGCACGGCTCGCCGCCGCTGACGTGCAGGTGCGGGCTAATCCGGGCGGCCAACTCGCGGAGCGAGTTTGCCAGGGCATCGGCTTCTTGCCGGGCGCGGCCGGGGCGTGCGTCGGCCAGTATCAGCCGCGCCATGCGGGCAAAGGGTGGGTAGAAGAGTCGCTGGCGCAACGGCAGTTCGTGGCGGGCGAAGCCTTCGTAATCAAGCTGGACTGCATAGCGTATCGAGGGCGTGCTCCGGTCCGCGCACTGCACCAGGGCCAGCGACGAGCCTTCCCGCCGCCCCGCGCGCCCTACGACCTGTGTCACTAGCTGAAACACCTGTTCGGCTACGCGGAAGTCGGGCATCCACAGCGTCGCGTCAGCGTCGATTACGCCCACCAGACGCACGCGCGGGAAATCCAGCCCCTTCGCGACCATCTGCGTGCCGAGCATGATGTCCGCCTGCCCGGCTTCGAAGCTTTGCAAGGCCGCGGCGTAGTCTTCCCGGTGGCGCATCGTGTCGCGGTCCAGACGCAGCAAACGGGCCGTCGGGAAAGTGCGCCGCAGTTCCTCTTCGAGGCGCTGTATCGCCAACCGCACGCGTTCGATGCGCCCGCCGCACGTTCGGTCCAGGCACTTTTGCGGGGCGGGCTCGGCTTGCCCGCACCGGTGGCAGCGCGCCTGCTGATCGGGCTGGTGATAGACGAGCATGCCGCCGCAGCCGGAGCAGCGCACGGTCAAACCACAAAGCGTGCAGCGCAGGTGGACGGCGTAGCCGCGGCGATTGTGCAGGAGCAGCGCCTGGTCGCCGGCCGCAAGTGTTTCCGACAACAAGTGCAGCAGTTCCGGCGAGATCAAGGTCGTCGTTTGCCCCAGTTCGCGGGCCGCGGTTTGCACGACGCGCACTTTTGGCAACGTGGCTGAACCGACCCTCTGCGACAGGCGCAACAGACGATAATGCGGCAGTGTTTCGGCGTTGTGCCAGGTTTCCAAGGCAGGCGTCGCGGAGCCGAGCACCACCGGCACACCTTCGAGCTGCCCGCGCTTGATCGCCACGTCGCGCGCATGAAGCAGGGGGGTGGAGAGGCTCTTGAAGCTCGAGTCCTGCTCCTCGTCGACCACGATCAGCCCCAGCCGCGGACACGGCGCGAACACGGCGCTTCGTGTCCCGATCACGACATCCACGGCTCCGGCGCGTATCGCGGCGTACGCGCTGCGCCGCTGGCGCTCCGGCAGGCGGCTGTGGAGAACCGCGACCCGCGTGAAGCGCCGCGTCAAGCGCTCCACCAGTTGCGTCGTTAAGGCGATTTCCGGCACCAGGAAAATCGCCTGTCGGCCGGCAGCGATGACGCGACGAATCGCACGCACGTAGACTTCCGTTTTGCCGCTGCCCGGCACACCGAAAAGCAGGAACACGCGGAAGGGCCGGCCCAATGAATCGGAGATTTCGTCGATGGCGGTCTGCTGCTCGGCAGTGAGGCGAAAATCGTCTTCGGGACACGCCAATGCCGGCGACGCGCCTTCATCGGTGGTTGAGAAAGCTGGATCGATTGGCCGGGGTTCGCGCTTTTCGACCTGCTCGATGATGCCGCGCTCGATTAACTTGCGAACGATACCGTCGCTGATTCCCGGCTTGCGCAAGAATGCCCTCCGCGGATGCTCCGCGCTGCCGAGCGCTTCGATCACCAACCGCTGCCGGGGCGTGAGTTCCGCGGCCGCGGCCGTGGGGCTGGTTTTCAGGTAGAAGGTGCGTCTAAGCGGTGGGTTCCGCGCTGCCGCCGGCGCCAGGCTCATTAGCGTCAGCCCCGGCGGGCAGGCGTAGTATTCGCTGATCCAAAGTCCCAGCTTTACGAGCATTTCGCTGAGCGCTTCGCCGGCAATCACCTCGGCCACGGGCTGCAAGGTGTGCGTCCACTCACGCTGGGCGACGGCGACGCAGACGCCCGGCACCAAACGCGCTCGACGTCCGTAAGGCACGCGCAGAAAAGTGCCGGGTTGTACGAGCGCCGCGAGCGGCTGGGGGACGGTGTAGCTGTAAAGGCGGAACGAGCGTACAGCAATAGCGACCTCGGCGACGGGGCCGGAACTGGAGCAGCCGGCCTGTGGCACGAGCCAAAGCTGGCGGGAGTTGGAATCAGGAGCTTGCGGCAATGTGGCCTCGCTTTATGGAGTTATGGTACATGGGCGCCGTAAGGGGCAGTAGGTAAAGGATACGGCTAAAATTGGAAGGGCGTCCGTCCCATAACCCGGTGTGTAGGAGGGGGCTCGATCGGTAGGCTTCACGGGGCAGTCTGTCTTATAGGACGTACGTTGAGGCCACTTCGGGGTGGCCTGTCTGACTGGCTGCTGGCACCGGCCGGCGTTGGTTGTGCGATTTGATCCCACGACCTCGTTTCTGGGCCGGTCTCGGTCACGGTTTATGGCCGCTCCGAGCTACGCCGGTTGGTGGGTCAGGTGTCAGCGCGTTTTCAACATTTCCGATCCGCGCTATAGCAAATACCCAACTCTTCGCTCGGCTGTGCGGTATTTCAGAGTTAGCGACTCGCAAATTGTCTGCGGCGCCTATGTACAATCTACCTAATCCGTGTATACACGAAATCGCGCACGGCTCCACAGATTACACACATTGGCAAATGTCCGTCGATATTTCAGAGTTTCCGACTCGCTAAGGCGGCTTCATGCGCTCGTTTCCTCATCAAAAACTACAGACTTCAAGTGCCCCAAAACTGCACGCACTCGGCGGACTTCTCTATAGTATTTTTGGAGTCCACAACTCTGGAACTGCGTCTGTCACTTCCAAAAAAAACGCCCCCCAATTCCAAAAAAAGAATTGACTGAGGGCGAATGACGCAGTTAGAATTCGATTCGGAGCAAGGAGGAAAGCACCACGTACTACCTTGTGGAAACCATAACGGTTACCTGTATCTTTTTCACGCGGCTCGTCTGCCGCTAGTGTGCGTATTGTCGCTTGAGGGGAAAGTCGATGGTCGTCGGGCGTAATGCCGCCTTCTGGCGCGGAACTTGTTCTGCCGCTCACCCAAGTCGCGCCTGCCGCCGACTTCATTCCCTGGTCCAGTTTGGTGTTATTCGTTTTTGTAGGCGACACCAAGTCGGGACGGAGGACCCGCGGCCAACCATTTATGGGAGTGGAGGCCGGGTTTTTCGTCAGACGCAGAACGATCCAGTTCATGTGAGGAGGTAAGAGAATGGTTTGCAAGAGATGGTTATGTATGGCAGGAGTCGTACTCCTGTCGGCCAGCGTCCTGGTTGCGGGCGTGGCCACTTTTCAGCCGGCCACGTCCGGCGGGAACACCGGGGCCGTGGTGCAACCGCAAAGCCCCAATGCCGTGCCTGCCCCTCAGGTGGGCACGAACCTGGCTGGAACGCACTCCAGCGGTGCGAACGCCCCGGCTGACAAGATCCCGGCTAACACGGGCAACTTTGTTTCCCCAACACCCGCCACGACGATCGTGATGGCGCCGACGGCCGGCCGGCTGTACGGCTTTGACACCAGCGTCGGGTCGGCGGCCCCGCCGGACACGCTGGGCACGTATCTCATGACCCGGTTCGGGCCTGATCCTTCGCCTACTGCTACTGATGTGACCAGCGTCGAGG
>JAGPEO010000283.1 GCA_018056925.1 Phycisphaerae bacterium | reverse complement strand
CCGTGCCGCGCGCCAGGCATTGCCGGGCTTCGGCCAAGACCGCGCGGTAGATTTCCGTGGGCGAAACGGGCCCCTCCTCCGCCATCGGTAGATAGCGCCGCCCCTGTTCCGCGTCTTTCAAAGCGTCCTTAAGAATATTGACCAGTTGCAGCCCGATGCCCAGCTCCACGGCCACCGCGCTCAATTTCAGTAGCGCCGGATAGCGCAGGTGATGCGCCATCATGGCGCACAACATCTCTCCCACCACGCCCGCGACGTAGTAGCAGTACTCGCGCAGTTCCGCCGCGTCGCGTATCGCGGGGTAGGGCCGCCCGCGTTCAGCGCTGCGCGTCAGCAGCCGGCACACGCCGCTCATCATCTTGTGCGCGCAAGCTTCCAACGCCTGCCGGTAGGCCGGCTCGAGCCGCCGGATTCGCGCCAGTACTTCTGCGGCATCCTGCATCAAGGCCCGCTCGCTGGCGCTCTCGCCGATGGGCCGGGCCAGGTTGCCGGGCGGGACCGGTTCAGGCGAACTCAACGCCACTTGCAGCTCGCTGAACAGCTCGCGGCGCTGCTCAGGCGACAGCTCCGGCGCATCCTCCAGCGTGTCGACTATCCGCATCAGCAAATACGCCAGGCCGACCGGCTCTGCCAAGCCGCGCGGCAGCATGGGGATAAGTATCGCGTACGTGCGCGACACACCGGCCAGATGCTGAGCGGTGAACTCTTCCATACGGCTCTACGTCGAGCTGCGCTCGCGCGGCGCCGGCTCGCCATTGCTGAGCGCCTCACGCGCAGCCTTCACCGCCCGCCGCACGGCCAGTGCGATGCCGGCGGCGTCGATCCCGGCCTCGGCCATTTGCCAGGCGCGCGATCCGTGCCGGTAGAACCGGTTTTCGGCCAGCCCCAGGCGGATAATTCCATCCGTCGGCAAGCCCAGCCGATTAGCAGTTTCCAGCACAGCGCTGCCGAAGCCGCCCGCGACCGAATGATCTTCGATCGTCAGCACCGGCGTGCCGCGCGTGATCGCGGTCGTGAGCATGTCCTCATCAATCGGTTTGGCGAAGCGCGCGTTCACGACGCAGGCGTCGATGCCCTCCGCCTCAAGCGTCTGGGCGGCCTCCAGCGCGGACTGCACTGTTGCACCATAGGCGAGTAACGTCGCATCCACGCCCTCGCGCATCGTCCGGCTCTTGCCCACATGGAACGGCGGCGCCTCGCCGTACGGATCGGGCACGCTGTCGCGCGGGTAGCGAATCGTGTAGGGCTGCTCGAGCTGCTGTCCGAGCCGTAGGGCCGCCAGCAGTTCCGGCTCGTCGGCCGGCGCCATCAAAACCATGTTCTGGAAGGCTCGCAGGTATGCGATGTCGAGGTAGCCGTGGTGCACCGCGCCGTCGCCGCCCACCAATCCGGCGCGATCCAGGCAGAAGCCGACCGGCAAACCCTGCAAGGCCACTTCCTGGAAAATGTGGTCGAAGGCCCGCTGCAGGAACGTCGAGTACACGCAGACCAGCGGGCGCAAGCCGCTCTTGGCCATGCCGGCCGCAATGTCCACCGTGCAGCCTTCGGCGATGCCGCAGTCCAGGACGTTCTCGGGGTACACCTCGCGCACCTTGGCCAGCCCCGTGCCGTCGGGCATAGCGGAGGTCAGGGCGTGCACGCGCTGGTCCTCGCTGATCACCTGCTTGAGCGCTTCGGCGAACGCGGCGGTCCAGCTCTTGCGCTCACTCTTGACCACGGTCACCGAATCGCCATCGACCTCCAGCTTGCCGGGACTATGAAAAGCGCAGGGGTCTTTGGAAGCCCAGGTACACCCGCGGCCCTTGATCGTGTGTACGTGTAGCAGCACCGGGCGCGGCACATCCTTCAGCAACTGCAATATGTCCAGCAGATGCTTGAGATCGTGCCCGTCCACCGGGCCGACGTACTTGAAGCCCAATTGCTCGAATATTTGGTGCGGCGAAACGGAGGCCTTGATGCTGTCCTTGAGGTACTCCAGGGCGTCTTTCACGCTCTGGCCGACCAGCGGCACTTTCGGCAGCGCCGCCGAGACTTGACTCTTGACCTCCTCATAGAGGCTGCTGACGCGGAAGCGGGCCAGGTACTTGGCCAGCGCGCCCTGCGTCTTGGATATGCCCATCGAGTTGTCGTTGAGCACTACCAGGAATTGGCGCCTCAGCGTGCCCGCCTGGTTCAAACCCTCGAACGCCGTGCCGTTGACGATACTCGCGTCACCTACAAGCGCCACCGCCCGGACGTCGCGCCCCAGCAGGGCATCGGCCCGCGCCATGCCGACCGCGGTCGCGATGGCCGTGCCGGCATGCCCCACGTCGAACAAGTCGTACTCGCTCTCCGCCGCGCAGGGGAAGCCGCATATCCCGCCGGCCTGCCGCAGGGAGTCGAACGCCGCATTCCGCCCGGTCACCAACTTGTGAACGTACGCTTGATGTCCCACGTCCCATAGCAAGCGGTCGCGGGAAAAGTCGAACACGCGGTGCAGCGCCAGCGTCAATTCCACCACGCCCAGGTTGCTGGCCAGGTGCCCGCCGCGCTTGCAGACGACCTCGATAATCCGTGAGCGGATTTCCTCCGCAAGCTGCGAAAGCTGCTCCAGCGAGAGCTGCCGCAAGTCTTCCGGAGACCTGATCGTGTCGAGTATTCTGTCGCCCAAAACGCTTCCTCGGTTCTCAGTGTTTCTTGCCACCTTAGCGATCGCGTGCGATCACGTACTCGGCCAACTGCCTCAGCCGGTCGGCCGCCGGGCCGAACATCTGCAAGGCGTCGCGGGCCGCCAAGTATTCACGCCGCGCGGCCGCACGGCTGGCTTCGAGGCCATGCGCCGCCGGATAGGTCTGTTTGCCGGCTGCGGCGTCTTTGCCCGCCCGCTTGCCCAGAGTAGCAGTGGAACCGGTGGCGTCCAGTAAATCATCAATGATTTGAAAGGCCAGTCCCAACCGCCGTCCGTAGTTGCCCAGGGCTTCCAGAGCCGCCGGGCTCGCTCCAGCACACAGTGCCCCGAGCCGGCAGGCCGTCTCAATCAGCTTCGCCGTCTTGTGCAGGTGGATGTATTCCAATAACTGCGCATCGGTGGGACGCTGCTCTCCGGCCACGTCGGCCGCCTGGCCTTCTATCATCGCCAGCGTACCGGCCGCCAGCGTGCGCTGCAGCGCTACCGCCAGTTCGGGCGGATATTCGGCTGCCAACAGCGCGAACGGCTGCACCGCCAGCCAGTCTCCGGCGAGAATCGCGCAGGCCTCGCCGTAAACCTTATGATTACAGGGCTTGCCGCGCCGCAGCTCATCGTCGTCCATCGCGGGCAGGTCGTCGTGTATCAGCGAGAAGGTGTGAATGCACTCCAAGGCCACCGCGGCGGCCAAGGCCCGCTCTTCGTCGCCGCCGCACACGCGGCAGGATTCAAGCGTCAGCACGGGTCGGAAACGCTTGCCCGGCAGTGTCATCGAATAACGTACGGCTTCGGCCAGGCGGCTGTGCGGCCCGACTTTCTCCAAACAACTCTCCAGACGGGTGCACATGGCCTGATCGGCCCGTTCCCGCAGGCTTTCGTACCAGTCTCGCCAATCTGAAGAAGACTCGCCGCGCAGCATTTTTTTTCGGTCAAAAAATGGGGCGGCGTGCGGAAAAGGGATTCCGAACCGTCGCGCCATTGGCAAAACTTATACTATACGGCGTAGCGGCCTGACTAGCTAGCGCGCTAACCACCCTAACAGCGGGCAACACCCGCCGCAGTTTCCGGAGTTTCCCACGCCGTTGCTCGCACGATCGAGGACGCCCGTGTAGGATGCCGCCCGCGCGCCCCTGAGACTGAGCTGTTCGGATTACCGGCTACATCAGATTGTCGCGGCGTCACCGCGGCTGCTATGGAGCCGGCGCTCGGTGAGCGCCGGAGGAGCACTGCATGAACTTGAAGCAAGAAAGGTACTCCAAGTTCGCCCTGGTTCGGGAAATGATGGACACCGTGGACGTTGTCGCCAGCTTCGATCCCGGCCGGACGGCACAGGTCGCCCAGGAAATCAAACGCGTCGGCCGGCTGCTGCTGGCCGGCGAGGGTTCCAGCCGCATTGTGCCGGCCAAGAATGCCATTCGAAAAGCCCTGACCTGGGGCCTGGATTTGCAGGTCGTCACCGACGGGTCGCGCCAAGCCGCCCACTACGATCTCGCCAACTTCGCCGTCTTCTGCGCATCAAACTCCGGCCGCACCAAAGAGGTGATCCTGCTGGCCAGGAAGCTGGCCGAGGCGGGCAATCCGCACCGCTACGGGCTGAGCGCCAATCGCGGGACGCTGCTCGAAGAGGTGGTTAAGCACATTTTTGTGCTGACGTGTGGCTGGGAGCAGGCGGTGGCGGCGACCAAGAGCGTAGTCGAGCAGGCGCTGTTTTATCAGTCGTTGCTCTGCCACATGGGCGGCCGAAAAATGACCCCTGACCTGGACGGTCTGGCGGAGAAAATTCGGCACGTCCTGACCCTGCCTATCGACCCGCAGATCGTACAGAAGGCGATGAAGGCGACAACGATTTACTTTGCGGGCTACAACGACGGGGTGGCCGAAGAGCTGACGCTCAAGACAAACGAGATCACGCGCCGCAAGTCGGACTTCCTCGAGGGGACATACGCCATACACGGCGTCGAGGAGGTCATGGACCCGAGCGACGTTGTGTTCGTAATCGACCCGATCCAGGAAGAAGTGGAGAAGTTCCAGGAAGTGCTGGTAAAGGGCGTGGGCCTGACGGTGATCGCGATCGCCGACCGCCCGACGCCGTTTCCCACGATCCAGGTGCCGGCGGCCGGCGAGCTGACGCCCATGGTCTACCTGTGTACCGGATGGAATCTGCTGGTTGAGATCGGTTTGGCCCTGGGCATAAACCTGGATAAGCCGGAGCGTGCGCGAAAGGTCGGCAACGAATTGGTGGTATAACCAGCCCGCGACTCGAGCTTCCGGCGCGTGGTGTAGTGCGAGGCTTGGCCCTGCCAAGCTTGGGTTCCATGCCCAAGGTTGGGTGCCATGCCCAAGGTTGGGTGCCATGCCCAAGGTTGGTTGCCATGCCCAAGCTCTAAGCGCGGGCATGCCTTCGGCGTGTGCCTGGGTGCCATGTCCAAGCTCTAAGCGCGGGCATGCCATCGGCGTGTGCGACCCGAAAGTTTGCACCCCCCGCACTGTT
>JAGPEO010000282.1 GCA_018056925.1 Phycisphaerae bacterium | reverse complement strand
GGAGAATGCGAGCGGGCTGTTCATTCCCGAGGCGCCGGACGGCCCGGCGGCGGTTGAGGTTGAGGAGCGTGAGGGCTGTCGCGAACGCGACGAGCGCCGGGGAAGCCGGACGGAACTGCTGGCGACGCTGGAGCGTTTGGAGCGGACGCTGGACGAGGTGCGGGGCGGGCTGGATGCGCGGGTGCGCCAGGAGCGGCACCGCGAGTTTTCGCTGGCCTGGGCGGTCGGGGCCGTGGTGCAGGTGCTGGTGGTGGGGCTGGAGCTGTGGGCGCTTTCTGATTGGGTGTTCGGGGAGTACGGGCAGATACTGTATAAGCTGAGCTTCGCGGGCGTATTGCAAGTAGGTGCGCTGACCGCGTTCTTGATGGGGCGGCCGGCGGAGCGCGGTTGAGGCGCGGGTTACGGGGGCTGCGGGCTACACGGGCTGTACGGGTTGCGGGGTACTGAGTCTTTGTAGCGCATCCTCGAGGCTGGGGGCCTGTTCGAAAAACCGGTCCAAGCGCGTGGCGGCGAACAATCCGGCGATAAAGGGCGGTGCGCCGGCCAGGATGACTCGGGCTTCCTGGACGTTGGCCTGGCCGACCATGCGGACCAGGTCGCCCAGCGCGGCCGAATTGAGGTACTTGGCGCGGGTCAGGTCGAGCACGATGCGTGCACGGGGCGTGCTCAGCATGTCGGTGAATGTCACAACGAGCGAGTCGCGGTCTTCCGTGATGTCGCCATCGATTCGCAGCACCTTGATGCCGTTCACCTCGTCCAATCTAAGGTCCACTGGCAGCTCCTTGCCTGCTCGGCCTTGGCGGATCGTCGCGGGAAGGCTGTAAAGCCGGCGCGGCGGGCCGCCGGGCCCCTGAGGTATGGATCGGCAGAACGGCGGCAAATGCAAAGGGGGTTTAGTGAAAAATGCGCTGTGCACCGTGGGAGGTGCGGGCAGAAGTTGCCGGCAAAATGTGACCACCCTGGTGCAGCACGGCTACGCGGGCGTGGCGGCCTTGACGTTGCGAGGCCATTTCCAGCGCCTCCTGGCAGTCATTCGCATAACGGAACCCGAGGCGCTCGGCTTCGTCCGGCCTTACTCCGGGCGAGACCATGATGCAGTCGGCGTGGTCGATGATCTGGGCGATGTCGGACAGAATGGCGGCGCCGACGAGGTCCTCGATTTCGCCGCGCTGCACCATCTGCACGATCTCCGCTTGATGGCGGTAGCCGATCTGCATCAGGTTCGGGTGATTGTCGGCGACGCCTTCTGGATTCGGCGCGACAGTGATGAGCGTGCCGCCTTCGCGGACCGCCATCGTGCCGGCATAGGCGGCTTTGGCGGACTGCCAGAAATCGCGGTCGGCCGGGTACGCGTCGATCAGGACAATATCGGCGCGCTGCGGCAACCGCACCAAAAAGACCTCGCGTGACAGGGCGCAGCCGGCGCGGTGCGCGGCCACAGGGTGACCGACGAAACAGCCGACGAGCCTGCCGTCTGCGTCGGAGACGACGTTGACGATGTAGCGCAGCCCGGCGATCTGGGCCGCCTCCTCCATTCTCAGGCGCATCGAGTTTTCCGGCTCGCCCATGACCGTTTCGGACAGGCGCATCGAGGCTTCCCACTGGTTGCGATACATCATCTCCTTGCCCGAGACGCCCGGGAAAATGATCTTGGCGCCGCCACTGAAGCCTTTTACACGGTGCGGCACGATGCTGCCGATGCCCAGGACGAAGTCGGCTTGCGCCAGCAGGCGATTAGCGGTGACGCGCGTGCCATCTTTGGTGCGGCCGAATTCGTGCATCAGCGACTCGTCCTTCCAATCATGCTGGTGAATTTCGAAGCGGCCGTGCAACTCGCCCAGCTTGTGCCGCAACTCGTCTTCGGTCATGCGGCGATGCGTTCCCTGAGCGGTGAGGAATTGGACGTGGTCGTCCGGCGTTCCGGCGGCGGCGAGCTCCGCCAGGACGTATGGCAGGATTTTCGCAACGGGCGTGCCGCGCGAGGCATCATCAATGATGATCAGCACGCGGTCATGCGGGCCGACGGCGCGGTTCAGGACCGGAGCTTCATAAGGCAGTTGAAAGCCGGCTTCGAGCACGCGCGGCTCGTCAATATCCGGCAGGGCTTGCGGCCGGTACACGCCGATCAGGCGATCATCGGGGATTTCACAAGGTGGGATGTCTCTGTAGTTGGGGTAGTTGAACTCGACGCGCACGGCCGGTCTCCGTTAACAGCCGGACAGACTAGACCTTCAGCCAGAGCTGTTGCATATCTCCCTGGAAAGGCGTCAGAACTTCGGGGCCTCGGTCAGTGAGTGCCACGACGTCGCAGTGTCTTAAGCCGCCATAGCCATCGAAGTAGACCGCCGGCTCGACATTGAAGATCATGCCGGTTTGCAGCACGTCATCTGACTTCGGGTGCAGCCGCGGGCGGGCGTTCGCGTTAATGGCAGAGAAGCCCACGCCGTGCCCGGTCGAGTGCTTGAACGCATCGCCGAAGCCGCGCGCCTGAAGGACACTACGGGCCGCCTTATCGACATCCGCGGCCTTTACGCCTGGGCGGATGGCCGCCAATGCGGCCTGGCGCGCTTCGGCCACGGCCGCGTACATGGCGCGTTTCCGCTCGTCGGGCTGGCCGAGGCAATAGGTGCGCGTAACGTCGGTCCAATGCCCGTCCACGTATGAATTGCAGTGCACCAACACGAGGTCGCCCCGCGCCAGCGGCCGCTGACGCGAACGAGCGTACGCCCCGCAGGCGGCCGCGGAATTCGGCCCGGACATGCACCAAACGAACCCGCCGCTGCGCGCGATGTCATGCGAGTCTCCGGCGCTGTCCAGTTGGTCGCGGAACAACGCGGCCGCACGCGATTCGCTTGTCCCGACCGTAACGTGATCCGCGCCGTAATTGAAAGCCTCGCCCACAATCTTGCAGGCGAGACGCACGCGTTCGACTTCCGAAGGCGTCTGCACGGCCGCCAGTTGCACCAGCAGGCCCGAGGCGGGCGCCAGCTCAACCTGGGGCGCCACTTCCTTCATCAGCCGCGGCAGGGCCCCGCCGTACAGGTGCATGGCCGCATAGGTAACAGGCTGGTATGACTGATCATCTTCGTAACCCATGCGGGCGTGCGCTAATCCCAGCGCCGCAAGCAGCGCGCTCAAGGGCTCGCGCAGCGCCTGCACGGCGTTGGTCATACAATCTAGTGATCCGGGGTGAAAGACGCGCAACTGGTCAGCCCAGCCAGGTTCCGCCAGGTCGCGCTCGTCCTCCGGCGCGATTACGCCCACGACGCCATCACGCGTGATCACCGCCACGCTGGTGCCCACCACCGGCCAATAGCCGCTAATCAGCAGCACGTGCATTGGCAGAGAGCACACGAGGCCGTCCAGTCCCTCTTGAGCCAATGCGGCTCGAATTGCCTGTACACGTTGTTCATCCCGCGTCATGAGTCAGCTCCCACAGCCTTGCGGGCCCGCCGCAGCGGGCATCCGACTATGATAGCCAGGCGCGCGGCCTGACAACTGTTGTTGGCGTTCCAGTGCGTGCAGTTACTCACTTACATTGTGGTTATCCACGGCCCGCCCGGCGGGGAGACTCTAAGATCGTGAGACTATTGACAATAAGCTCGGACTGCTGCCTCGCGCGCGGCCCGAGCGGCGATTACGTAGGAGTCGTGCCATGGCTAATTTGACGGTGTTGCGCCAGCAAATGGAGGCGCAGCGCTTCGAGCGTCAGATCAGTGAAGAGCGGACCGCAGCCGCCGAGCGCGTCGACATCCGCGGTTTGGAAAACGACCTGAGGCGCAGCGTGCGCGGTGAAGTCCGGTTCGACAAGGGTGCACGGGCGCTGTACGCCACGGACGGTTCGAACTACCGCCAAGTGCCCATCGGCGTAGTGATCCCGCGCGACGTCGAGGACGTGATCGCCGCGGTGGACGTGGTGCGGCAATATGGCGCGCCGCTGCTGTCGCGCGGCGGTGGTACAAGCCTGGCCGGGCAGTGCTGCAATGTCGCGGTAGTGTTCGATTACAGCAAATATATGCATCACGTGATCGCGATCGATGCCGACCGCAAACTGGCCCGCGTTGAGCCGGGCTGTGTGCTCGACCGCTTACGGAAGGCAGCGGCGCCGTACAAGCTGACGTTCGGCCCCGATCCGGCTACGCATTCGCACTGCACGCTGGGCGGCATGCTGGGCAACAATTCTTGTGGCGTACACTCCCTGCTTAGCGCCAATGCGGGGTTTGGACTGCGCTCTTCGGACAACACGCACGCGCTGGACATACTGACCTACGACGGCGTGCGAATGCAGGTCGGAGAAACGCCGCCGGCTGAACTGGAAGCGGCCATTCGCGCCGAGGGGCGGCGAGGCGAGATTTACGCCGGGCTGAAGAACCTGTCCGAGAAGTATGCGGACGAGATTCGGCGGCGTTTCCCGAAGCTGCCGCGGCGTGTTTCGGGCTATAACCTGGACGAGCTGTTGCCCGAACGTAATTTTCACGTTGCGCGGGCCCTGGTGGGAACCGAGAGCACCTGTGTAGTGTGCCTGGAAGCAACAGTGCACCTGGTACACAACCCGCCGGCGAAATCACTGCTGGTGTTGGGTTACCCGGATATTTTCTCCGCCGGCGCGCACGTTATGGAGATTCTGGAGCACAAGCCGACCGGCTTGGAGGGCGTGGACCACCTATTGTACCAGTGGCTCCAAGAGGCCGGCAAGGAAGAGGCGAATTTGAGACTGTTGCCGGAGGGCGGCGGTTGGCTGCTGGTGGAATTCGGGGGCGACACACGGGCCGAGGCGGACGAAAAAGCCCGCGCGACCATGGAGATGCTCAAGGGCCAGCCGCAGCCGCCTTCAATGAAGCTGTTCGATGACCCTCGGGAGGAGGAGATGGTCTGGAAGGTGCGCGAGAGCGGGCTGGGCGCAACCGCCTGGGTGCCGGGCCGCCCGGACAACTGGCCGGGCTGGGAAGATTCGGCCGTGCCGCCCGAGCAGGTCGGACCGTATATGCGCGACTTCAAGGCGCTGCTCGAGCGATACGAATACACTACATCAGTGTACGGGCATCTGGGCCAGGGTTGCATTCACTGCCGCATTCCATTCGATCTCTACACTACACCGGGAATCCAGAAATACCGGGCATTCATGGAAGAGGCGGCTGACCTGGTGTTGCGGTACGGCGGCTCGCTATC
>JAGPEO010000281.1 GCA_018056925.1 Phycisphaerae bacterium | reverse complement strand
AGCGGGCCGCGCGGCCCGCTCTCGGTGACCCTTGCGGAGCATGCCAGTATGACCGGATTTCAGCAGGAACTCATGACGGCCCAGGAAGCCGCCCGCTGGTTTCGCCGCTCGCCCTCCTGGCTGCGGCTGCAACGCGACTTGCTGCGGCTGGCTACGCCGGGCGGGCAGCCGCTGTTTCACGTGGGCGTTTGTCGCAGCTACGTCCTGGGCCGCTTGTGCGGCTTGCAAGGGGCCCTGCTGCGCCAGGCCCAGGTGCGGGCCTTGGCGGCCGCGTGCGGCTTGCAGCACTGGGCGCAATTAAAAGAACTGGAGCGGGCCGTGGCGGACGGGCCGCTGCCGGACGTCGGCGAGCCGAACGAACATAAGTAATAAAGTGATAACGTGATAGAGTGATAAAGGGGCGCGCCGGACGGACTTTCCTTCTGGCGAGCCGAATTCTTCAGTTCGCTGCGGCCGCTGCTTGCAGTGCTTCTTTCAGGTCGAGGGTTTGTTCGTAGATGGCCCGGCCGATCACGATGCCGGCCAGGTTTAGAGCCGTCAGACGGCGCACGTCGTCCAAGTCAGTCACACCGCCGGAAGCGACCACCGGAATCCGCGATTCGGCCGCCAGCAGGCGAATGGCCTCCAAATTCGGCCCCAACAGCAGCCCGTCGCGTCCGATGTCAGTGTAGACAATCGTGGCCAGCGGCCAATCCGCGGCTTGGCGGGCTACCTCAATCGCCGTCTGCGCCGTATCACGCGTCCAGCCGCGCACCGCCAGCTTACCCAGGCGTGCGTCCAGCCCCAGGGCGATACGGCCGGAGAACTCGGGCGTGTGCACGATCGTTCTGAACCACTCCCAATCTTCGAGGGCGCGCGTGCCGATGATCACGCGCGCCGCGCCGGCTTGCAGTGCGGCCCGGATCGTGGCCTCGTCGCGCACCCCACCGCCGAACTCAACGCGCGCCCCGGTCTCAAGGATGATGCGTCGTAGCGTGTCCAGGTTGGCCACGTGGCCGGACCGGGCCCCATCCAGGTCAATAACGTGCAACCATGCCGCGCCGGCCTCGCGGAAACGGCCGGCGATGGCCAGCGGATCGCTCTCATACTCGATCACACGGTCATACCGGCCCTGTACCAGGCGGACACACTTGCCCTCCAGCAAGTCTATCGCGGGCAGAATTTCCATGCCGCACCTCGTACTCTCACGGGCGCCAGCCCGACCCCTCAGGACCGGCAAGAAACGCTTCGCCCATGCCCGCTTGGGCCATGACCAATGATCCGACGGCCGACAACGAGGCCGACCGCCGGTCCAAAATCTCAAGATAGCTCCACGCCTGGCCGGCGCGGATCAGCACACGCCTGCTAACCGCGCTCTTCGGCAGCCGACTGAATGCCGGTTTGCGGCGGCGGGACTCGCACGGCGATGATCTGCACGCGCCGGTTCAGTTGCTTGTTCGCCGCGGTCGTGTTGGGGACCTTCGGAGCCCACTCACCCTGGCCGGCCGCGACCATGCGCGTCGGGTCGATGCCCATTTTCTGGAGCTGGCGAAAGACGGCGGCGCCGCGCTCGACGCTCAGCTCAAGGTTGTCCGCCCACTTCGAGTGTTTGATCGGGTCACTGTCGGTATGCCCGACGATCCAGACTTGCCGGTCGGGCCAATTCTGTTTGAGCTCGTTCAACACGCTCTGCAGCTCAGCGAGGCCTTGCGGCTTGACGTTCGCCTTACCCGAATCAAACAAAATGTTCTCGGCGATGTCGGTCCAGGCAATGCCCTCGAATTCCTGCCAGCGCCCCGTCGCCTGCGGGGCAACCGGCTGCCGCTGGAGCTGCGCCAGCGCGGCCCGGGCCTGGTCGCGCTCGGCCAGCGCCTGTGCCAGCCGCGAGCGCAAGTCGGCATTCTCGGCGCGCAGCCGGCTGTTCTCTTCCTGCAGCGCCTGGATCTGCTGGTCCTTCGCCCCCGGCCCGCAACCCACTATCAACATTACGGTTAGCAACCCACCAACCAGGACGACGCTTCGCGCCACTCTCATCTCAGTGCTCTCCTTTCACACCATGCCGGGCCACCATGCCCAACTCCAACGGGTCAGCCGCGCCACTGCACCCATGAGCCGCAGAATATGACCGACCGGGCCAGGATGCAAGCAGCCTACAGTCCCGCCTGCCGCCCAGGCCACTGCGAAAAACGGCGGGCCGGGCCCGGGTTGGCCGAGCCAGGTGCCGTGTTCAGACCCTGCACGCGCGTGCCTCCGCAGCCATGCGCATACCATCGGCACTCAACCGCTGTTGACGGACTCCAGCATTAGCCGTACGCTTTAGTCGCGGCTGCGCGCCTAGAGGGAGAGGGACGTGGTCGCAAGAATACGGTCGACATACGAGAGGTCCGAATATGCACGGCGTCCGCCGCACGAAAGACTGGTGATGCGGACAAGCTGGACGACGATGGTATTCGGACCTCGGTGATGCAGGATGCCAAGACCATGCTGAGCCGCACCGTTGCCTTCGTGCTGTTGGGGCTGAGTTGCGTAACTGCTTTTGCACAAGCGGATTACATATCCGACGAGGACCTGTACCACGTCGGTCTGGCAAAGTCCTGGCAGCTCCAGCTCGGCCTCGGCTGCGGGCAGTGCCTGGTCGACGCCTTCCTCGTCGATGACCAGCTCTATTTTGCGACTAACGACGGGTACGTGTTCGCCATCGATGCGGTCACCGGGGCCAGCCGTTGGCTTCGGCAGATCACCGCTGAAGGATACCGGATTCGGCGTCCGGCTCAGGCCGGTGAGCGCACGATTTTCGCCACGCCGAGCACGGTGACCCAGGTGAACAAGATCACGGGCGAAGGCATCTCGCAGATGGCGTTGCGGTTTCCGGCGGGGACCGGCCCGGTCAGCGACGGCGAGCGCATCTTCCTGGGTGGGGTGAATCGGCGGCTGTACGCCTTTGACGTGTTCGACCCAGTGCATAGTTGGCGTGTCACCGCGAACGGCGCCATTACCGGCGCGCCCGTGGTCTACAAGCGGCCGGGCACTAACGCGATGAACGTTTATTTTGCGAGCATTGATGGGACGGTTTATTCCGCCACCGCCTACAACAAGGCTCTTTGCTGGGTGGCGCGCACCTACGGCCCGCTCGATTCAGATTTGGCCGTGAACGACCTGGGCGTGTTCGTGCCTTGCCTGGATCAGTCGTTGTACCTGTTTGATCTGCCGTTCGGCGAGTTGAAGTGGCGCGTGCGTCTGTCTTCCCCACTCCGCGAGCCGCCGGTACTGACGGGCGGCGCCGCCTACCAATACAGCGCCGATGATGGGTTGGTGGCCATAGATACCGTCAGCATCGCGGCAGACGAGCGCATCAACTGGCGACTGCCAAACGGGCGGATGCTGTTGACCACCGACGAGCTGCGCGTCTTCGTGCTGTCGACCGAAGGCAACATCCTGACCGTTGACGTTCACACCGGTGAAGTGTTCCACGAGATTGCTACGCCCGGGATGACCCTGGGTGTGCCGAATCCTGGGCGGGCCACGATCGTTGTCGCCTCTCCCGACGGGCGCGTCTTCTGTGCCCGGCTGCGCGGCATGCCCATGGTACGGCGCGAGGACCTGCGCGAGGCTCTGACCACCGTCCCGCCCGAGGCCAAGGCCCCCACCGCAGAGGCAGCCCCTCCGCCGCCCGACGTGACCGGCGTGCCGCCTCCCTCACCTGGAGAGCCGCCCATCGGCGGGCGCTCGAAAGTCTCGCGCGGCTACGGGCGGCCATAGCGCGACCGGGGCGGCCGGCTCCCGCCTCCAGCTTGCGGACGCGCAACTTCACGGCGAAAATCGCATTGACAACTGAGGTCGGGCTGCCCGTTCGGCAGCCCGTTTGTTCTTTCGAGGTAACCCGATGAGCGGCACACCAACCACGCAGCCCCAAATCCGGCGAGCGTTGATCAGCGTTTACGATAAGACGGGCATCGTCGATTTCGCCCGCGCCCTGCACGACGAGTTCGGCGTCGAGATTATCTCAACCGGCGGCACCGCGACCACGCTGCAACAGGCCGGCATTCCGGTCACACTGGTCGAACAGATCACCGGCTTCCCCGAAATGCTCGACGGCCGCGTGAAGACGCTGCACCCGCGAATCCACGCGGCCATTCTGGCCGATCGCGACAACCCAGAGCACATGCGCCAACTGAAGGAACAGGGCATCGAACCGATCGACATGGTGGTCGTGAACCTCTACCCGTTCGAGAAGACCATCGCCGATCCGAACTGCACGTTTGAGCAGGCGATTGAGATGATCGATATCGGCGGGCCCTGTCTGCTGCGGGCGGCGGCGAAGAATCACAAACATGTAGCCATTGTTCCCAATGACTACCCAGCATACCTCAAGCTTCTTCGCGAGGGCCGGTTCCCGGGTACAGCGGAGGCCCGCGCTGCAAATGCGGCCCGCATCTTCGCTCAAACCGCCTCGTATGACAGCCGAATCACCGCCTGGCTTCAGGAGGCCGCACAGTCCTGGCCGCGGCACGCACCGCTATGGATGTTGAACTGGGGTCCGACGCGCTATGGTGAAAATCCTCATCAAAAGGGCGAATTGTTAAGCATATGTGAAGACGCCAGCGCGCTTAACCTGGCTCGCGCATCCGAGGCCGGCCAGGAAGGCGCCCAGACAAAGCTCTCTTACAATAATTATGCAGATGCCAGTGCGGCATTAGAACTGGCGGCCGAGCTGACTCGGGCAATGCCTGGCAAGAAAGCCTGCTGCTTTATCAAGCACACCAACGCCTGTGGCGTTGCCGCCGGGCCGGATGCGATCGAGACTTACCGCAAGGCGTATTTGGGAGACCCGAACGCCGCCATGGGTGGAATTCTTGCGGTCAATTTTGAGGTAGATGCCGCTTTCGCCGAAGTCGTGATGCAGACCTACGCCCAATGGGGCAAGGCGGCCGGCGCGGGCGGGTTCTTTGTGGAGGTCTGGCTGGCGCCGGCCTTCGCTGAAGATGCGCTACAGATCATTCGGACACGCAAAGAATGGGGCAAGCGCGTCCGGCTGCTGGCAGTCGGAGATATGTCGCTCCCGCCCGATCCGAAGCAAATGGATTTCAAGCGCATCGCCGGCGGCATGCTGATGCAGACGCGTGACCTGGTTGGGCTCAATGAGGAGCAGTGGAAAGTCGTCACCACGCGCCAGCCCACTGACAGCCAGTTGGCGGATCTGCGGCTCGCGT
>JAGPEO010000280.1 GCA_018056925.1 Phycisphaerae bacterium | reverse complement strand
GGATCGACGCCGGTAACCGTGTGTCCATCGCGCAGCAGGCAGGCCGCGCTGACGATTCCGACGTAACCCATGCCGAAGATGGTGATGTTCACCTGTTTTCGTCCTTCCGCGATTCGCTTGGCGCGAGCGCAACCGGGCATTCTAGCAGCAGTTGCGCGATCTTTCGCGTTGGCGGCGGCAAGGTCAGTTCGAAGCTGGCGTCGCCGGCGCTGACGACCCAGCGCTCTTGTCCGTCTACGTCGGCCAGCCGGGTCGCCATTGCTCTTATCGGTCCGAGAGCGGTCACGACTCTTAAGGGCAGGTGGGCTTCGTATTCAACCTCCAGAACCGGGATCGGCCGGCGCTCGCCGTAGTACGGGGCGGCAAAGCCCTGCACGCGGCCGAGCTCGTCGCGGCCCCGGACGATTTCGAACCGGCGCGGAGCGACCGTGGCGCTGGCCGCCAGGGCATAAACGCCGGCCGGTGTTTTCAATACGAGCGCCGTCTGGCCGGGTTCGAGCGTCAGGTCGGCGTCGAGCAGGTGCCAGTACCAAACCGCGCGGTGCCGACCAATTCCAAGCAAGTCATCTACAACGACCCAAGCGTCGCCGGGCAGTTGCAGCAGCGTGCGGCGATGCAGAACATGCCAGGGCGCGCGATCATAATCGTGGTTTTCGAAGATGCAGGAGCATGAGCCACTCGAGGCCGGAACCGGGTTGTACTGACGCGCCCGGCAGCGCGGCCACGGGAAGAATTGAAAACGCGAGGCCAGCTCAACCGGCATGCCGCCGTCGATCTCGACGCAGTTATGGGCCTGGATCGACCGGAAGTACCGTTCCAGGTCCGGGCGCCCGGGAATGTAGTACTTGAACGTGCCGCAGTCGCGCAGGACGTTGTGCCCCTTGTACCACAGGTCCAGGTGCAGCGGATCATAGTGTGCGGGGCGGTCGCGGTAGGTGTGGCAACGCACCAGGGCCCAACTCTGATCACCGCGCAGCGTGAAGTATCCGCCATCGGCAAACGCGTGCGCGCGCGGCTCGCGCGGCGACCTGGGCGCGGCCAGCGCCTCCGGTCCGAAGAGCCACAGCAGATCTTCATCCCACGGCCCGGGCTCCAGCCGACGCTGCCGGTGAACGAGGTAATGCACCGTCTGCACGATCGGCCGAAAGTCGAGGAAGTCGCACTCGTCAAGCGGCAGGACGTGGGCGCCGTCATTATTGCCGTAGTTCGGGACGCCGCCGCTTTGCGGGTCCATCATTTCGAAGAGGAAATCATTCGCGAGGCTCAGTTTATCGTACAGGCCGCGCTCGAACGGGTCGCCGTGCAGTTCGGCCAGGCGGAAGGCCACCGCGGCCATGGCCAGCATGACGCGCTGGTAGTTCATGGAATGCTGGACGTAGCTGCCGTCGCTGTAGATTTGGCGGCGCAGCTCGCCGGCCAGCACTCGTTTACCGCGGCGCCACCAGCGCTTGGACTCGGCGAACTCCGGGAATAGATGGCCCACGAGCATCAAGCCACAGGCCTCGGAGATGGCGTGGTTGTTCTTTTGCGAGATCGCGTAATCGATGTAGTGGGCGATGCGGTAGGCGGTTGCCCAGGCCAGGCGAGCGAACTGGCGCCAGCGGGCCGGTGTTGTGACGGGACTGGCGGCCAGGCTCCAGAACCCGAAGGTTAAGGCCAGCAGGCGGACTGCCGCTTCCTGTCCACATTTCCACTGGACGCCGCGGAATGGCGGGCAAGCCGCCATCCAGGAGTCGACCCACTGCCAGTACAGCTCCGCCGCGTCGCAATCCAAGCCATGTGCCGGCGCCCGGGCCAGGTCGATCGCCCAGGCCGCCCGCGCGGGCTCCCATAGCATGCGGTAGTCGCCCTGCTGGGGTGCGTACTCAGGCAGGTCCGTCCAAGTTTTTGTCGGATCGGAGTGGCTGCCGTCGAACGGGTTGCTATTCCAGTCGATGCGCTGCGGCGAGATCAGCTTGAAGAAGTAGACGCAGCGGCCTTGCTGCAGCAGGCGGATGCGTTCCGCGAGCTTTGGTTGGCGGGCGGCGGCGGTCGAGCGCAGTTCGACGGGAAGTTTTGGTGGCTGGCCGAGTGGGAAGAAGAAGGGGGGTGAATTGGCTGTTTTCCAGTTGGCGTAGGTTTCTGCGCTGGTTGGTTGATTGCGGCTTGCTTCGGCGCTGTTCGTTTGCGCACTGCTTGAAGCTGCGGCTTCAGGCAGTGGCACAGGGATTTGGTCCCAATCTCGAGGCGCGAAGAGGCGCCGGTCCCACCCCGCCTTGTGCCGCGCGTACAGGGCGGCTCGCCGGAGGGCGAACTTCGGCCCCAGATAGCGCAGCACGTAATAGCCCAGTTTGACGCGGTTCACGCCGTCGTTATAGCCGACGCCGGCCGCAGGCACACCCCCAGCGCTTCGCCATACTCGGCCGCCAGGTCGATGGTCCGCCGCTCGCGGGCCGCCGTCATGGCTGCGAAAGTGGCCAGCGTTACGTTCACCAGTTCGTCCAGAGGGATCAGTGCCGGGCCGCCGGTCGTGACGCGCTGCACAAAAGCCGCGAACTCCGCCGCATGGCCCTTGTCCTGGCGCACCGACTTGAGCTGCTTGAACTTGCCGAAACCATAGCCGCTCACCCGGCGGAAATTGTCCAGCCGCAGAACGCGGCCTTCGCTGAAGACCTCCAATTGCTCCTTGGGATAGGCTTTTGACCCGTTGGCGAAGTAGTTGACCGTGCCCACGCTGCCGTCTTCGAACCCGAGCACGATCGACATTTTGTCCGAGCGCGTGGCGACGCCCTCGCCGGCCATCAGCGCGGCGACCGTCCGGACTTGGCTGCCGGCCAGAAAGCTCAGCAGGTCGATGAAGTGGCAGCCTTCGCCGATGATCCGTTCCCCGCCGCGGACCGGGTCCTGGACCCAATGTTCCGGCGGAATGTAGCCGGCGTTGACCGTCATGTTCATGCACAGCGGCTCGCTGCGGCCGGCCAGCAGCGACTTCATCTTCAGTGCGTGCGGGCTGAAGCGGCGGTTGAAGCCCACCATCACCAAGCGATCCGGATGCTCGGCCGCGGTACGCATCACCTGGCCGAGTTCGGCCGGATTCATGGCCAGCGGCTTTTCGACGAAGGCGTGTTTACCCGCGGCCAAAGCCTCGCAGACGAAGCGCGCGTGCAGGCTGTGCCCGACCGCAATGAGGACCGCCTTCACCTCCGGGTCTTCCAGCAGCAAGCGATAGTCGGTGACCGCCTGCTCGCCGCCGCACTTGCGCGCCAGGTACTGCGCCGCCGCCGCGTTCACATCGGCGACGTATTTCAGGCGCGCGCCGGCCTTGGCCACGTTGGGGCCCATGACCAGTTTTGCGAAGTTGCCCGCGCCGATGATGCCGACCACGGCCTGCCCGGCGGCGGCGGACGTCCGGGCAGGGATGTTGATACGCGGCGCCCGGCTGACCTCCGCCGGATACTCCAGGATGACGCCCAGGCTGCTCGAATCGTAGCGGATCGTCGCATAGGCCGCCGGCGCTTCGGCCAGTGGGTAGCGGTGCGTGATCAGGTCGTGGACCAGCAGCCGCTTAGCCTGCATGGCGGCCAGCACCGCCTCCAGGTTGCGCTGCTCGGTCCAGCGCACGTAGGCGTAGGGGTAGTCCTGTCCGCCCTGCTCGTAGCGTTCGTCATAGCGGCCCGGGCCGTACGAGCACGAGACCTGGAACGTGAGTTCTTTTTCGTAGAAGTCGGGGCGCCGCAGATTGAGTCCGACCACGCCGACCAGGACGATTCGGCCGCGTTTGCGGCACATCTGGGCGGCGGCATGCATGATTTCGTCGGTCTGGGCGGAAGCGGTGATGAGCACGCCGTCGACGCCCTTGCCGGACGTCCACGAGTTGCCCGCGGCGACCGGGCTGGCGCCGCCGGAGGCGTCGAACGTCCGCGCCCCGAATTTCTGTGCCAGGCGCAGGCGGTCGGGGTGCACGTCGATGCCCAGCACGTTGCAGCCGCTGGCGGCCAGCAGTTGCACGGCGATGAGTCCGATCAGGCCGAGTCCGTAGACGACGATGTTTTCGCCCAAGGTTGGCTGAACCAGGCGGATGCCTTGCAGGGCGATGCTGGAAAGGACGGTGAAGGCGGCCTCTTCGTCGCTGACGCCGTCGGGAATTTTCGCGCACAGGTTGGGCGGCACGCAGACCAGTTCCGCATGCGAGCCGTTACTGGCGACGCGGTCGCCGGGCGCGAAGCCGGTCACGCCCGGGCCGACTTCGAGCACGACGCCGGCGTTGCAATAGCCGAGCGGCATAGGTTCATCGAGCCTGGCGAAGACCGTTTCGAGCGTGGGCATGAGACCGTCGGTTTTGATCTTGTCGAGCACCTGGCGCACTTTTTCGGGCTGGGAGCGGGCCTTGCCGATCCAGCCCGAGCGGGCGAATTCGACCAGCGAGCGTTCGGTGCCGGCTGAAATAAGGGAGCGGCTGGTGCGGATCAGCAGCGCGCCGGGGCGTGCCAGTGGGGCAGGCAGGTCAGCGCACTCGATCTGTCCGGTGCGCAGGTGTTGCAGAACTTGTCTCATGCGGGCTCCATTACTTGCTCGCCAATGTGCCACGCGCCGCTGCGGGCGCGACCAACGCGCTCAACTCGCCAAGAGCTTCGGACACGATTGAATCCCAATCGCGCACATGCGTGCGGCGCCGCTCGATGCCGCGCGCGACCAGTTGCGCCTGCAGCTCCGGGCTGCGCTGCAACTGCAGAATCGCGTCGCGGATCGACTCCGGATTGAACGGGTCGAAGTATAACGCGGCGTCGCCGCAAATCACGCGCGCAAAGTCCATGTCGCTGGTAAGGATCGGGCGCTCGTACTGCATGGCTTCCACATACGTCGCACTGAACGACTCCAGGATCGTCGGCAGAATCAGCCCGGCGCTGGCGGCGAAGTAGCCGGGCAGTTCCGACTGCGCCACGGGCCCGACGTTCACCAGGTGCTCGCCCAGATCGTAGCGCTCGATGCTTCGCAGGAAGGCCCGCGCGCGGCGGCTTCCGCCGTGTGCAATCGTGAAGATCACGGCCGTCCTTTTGAGCTCCTGCCGCCAGCGGCGGTAAACCTCGACCAGGCTTTCGAGGTTCTTGTGCGTGTAGTAGCTGGTCAGGCAGAAAAGCGTGAATTTGCCCCCGAGCCGGTCAAAGACCGCCGGGCGCCGGTGCACGTCGCCCGCCTTCGTAACCTCGGACACCGCATTGGGCATAACCGCAATCCGCCCCGTGTAACGGAAGT
>JAGPEO010000279.1:1877-5249 GCA_018056925.1 Phycisphaerae bacterium | reverse complement strand
TTCACTTTCAACACCAGAATCGTGCCCTGGCTGACCTGGAACGGCTCATTAGCCCAATCGTAACGGAAGCCCTCGCGCAGCACGAACGGCCGGGCGTAAACAACTTCGTCAATTGCCGCCGGTGTCTGCGGTACGGGCGGCTGGGCGAGGCTGACCGATACGGCCGCCAGCAGACATGCAGTAATAACAGCAGTTCTCATCGCGTATCCTTTCGTAGGTTTCTTATTCGCAATTCACATCGAAGATCTTAACGGCGTCAATTCCCGCTTCAGTGAATGAGTTGTTGGGAACGTCTTGCACCGTGAAGCGCACCTGGAAGGTCGCCGTCAACGGCACAAAGTCGGCCACATGAATGTTGTGGACCACCCAGTCATCGTGCGGGCTGATGTGATCAACCTGAATCCAGGTTACACCGCCGTCGTCGCTCAGATAGACATCAAGATAATCCATGGCCGGCGGCGGGTCGTCGCACGTGATCCACTCAGCGTAGCGAATCACCGGGTCAGTAGTGCCGCTCAGGTCGAGCAGCGGCGAAATCAAATGCGTCGGTCCGCCGTCAACGTCGGCGCCACTGCGGTTGTCCGTGACATAGCAGCGGCCCGACCCGTCGAAGTCGTGCGGCGGCGAGCCGTCGGCCCAGCCGCCCGGGACGGCCCGCGTCCACATGCCGGAAATCATGCCCGTCGCGCTGGATACGGTCCAGCCCAGATCGCTCTGGAAGTCGTCGTCCAGGATGCCTGTGAAAGTGCCGACCAGCGAGGCAAACGGCGCGGCGGCGCCAGTGGCCGGGACGTACACTTCGCCGGTGACATCACCTTCGGCCACGAAATAGTACTCGGGGCGGTCGCCACAGATGGGAGCCGGCAGGACGCCGCGCCACAGCGAGCCGCTCACCTGCTGCAGCGGAGAGGCGATCCAGCTTCCGGCACCATTGCGGTAATACATGACGGCCGAACCAGGCAACAACGTGTCGTTGCCCTCATCGATTTCGACGTCAATGGCCGTTGGCACGTAGGGCGGAATGAACTCTGGGGCCGGAGCGACCAGGGACATCGTCAGCGGCACGAAGTAGGGCGGCAGATCGTTGTCCAGCATGAGCTCGTCAATCACGATGCGGCCCTGTGGCGTGCCCCAGGCGGGGCCGAGGTTCAAGCGCACTGCCACGATATTGCCCAGATCCAGCGGGCTGCCGTTGGCCAGGAAGTCGGTGGTGCGAATGCGGATACGCCGCATTTCGTTATGCCAGCCGCCGCTTCGCGCATACGGCATTCCGAAGCCGCCGCCATAGGCGCCGGTGTTGATCGAACTGGTATTGCCGGCGCTGTCGCGCAGCGTGATGGTGAACGTCAGGATGCCATTGGTCGCCTCGGTATACGGGTGTCGCGTACCCTGAGCGCCGCGCACGCCGAGATATTTCCAGGCTGCGAAGTTTCGCAACTCGGGCACCACCGACCACTCGTAGTACCTATTCGTGCCGTTCCAGTCAAACACGACGCCCTTGCCGGTATCCGCGGCGCCGTCCTGCGTGGCGCCGTTAAACGGATCGGAGGAAGTCCAGGAGAAGTCGCTGTTATTGTCGTCCAGGCGACCCTCGGTCAGGTTCGTCACATCGTACGTCACGCTGCCGCCCGAGCTGCTCGCACTCGTTCCGGTCTGCGTTTCGTAGTCATCGATGAACGCGTAGCCATCGTCGCCCATGTTGCGGTATTCCTGCGAGACGACGTAGCACGGATCGGTGCCCACGGGCACGGACGGCGGATGGAAGCGCTCGTATTGACGCCACATGTAATCCTGGCCCGGGACGTTGCCTTCGGCGTAGTGCTTGTACATCGGGAGCATTATGCCGAGTTGCACCAGGTGCGTGCCGGATTCGTTGATCGGGCAGGGACCCGTGAACCATGCGCCTGAGCCTTCGGAGTCATGGAACCAGCCATGCCCGGTGCCCTGCACGACGGTCGAGCCGCGGAAGCGCGTGGCGCGTTCGTGGATATGGAAAGTCTGGGCCCCGTCGGCCGAAGCGCCGCCATGCACGTCTGAGTCGCCGGCCGCGGTCCAGAGGTGGTAATTCACCTCGTGCGGGTTCGCCAGTCCGGGACCAGTCGCGTCGATGGGCAGCATGCTGTCCACCAGCACAATGCTTTCAGGCGAGTAGTACGTTGGGTTATAACTTCCGTGAGTAATGTAGTGGTATGCGATCGCAACACCTTCACCGCCGCGGCTGTGACCGATCCAGATGATGCGGCTCGTGTCGACGTGCCCGACCATCACACCGCTCGCGATGCCTGAGAGAAGATGCAGGAAGGCGTCGGTGTGGCCGCAGGTGGTATACGCGGCAGACGCGGGCCCCGGACCGGTGTTGTTCCCGTGCGACATAACCACAAAACCATACGACGCCATGTGGTAACCGATATGGTCATACCACTGATAGTTATGACCGTTGCCGTGGCTGATGACGATCAGCGGCAACTGCCCCATGCTGGCGATGTTGGTCGGGTAGTAGATATTCTCGCCCGGCAGGCTGGCGGGTATGCCGAAAATCGTGCCGACGCTGTAGAGCAGCTCTGTTACGGGGAGCGGCCCGCGCGTGGTCGTATCATGGCACACGTACAAGCCGGCCTCGCGGCCATATCCGTCAATGAGGTCGCCGGCATCCAGCACGCCGTTGCGGTTCATGTCTATGATCATGTCGTAACCGTGGCCCAGACCGGTGTAGGCCCCGGTGGCTTCCTGATATACCGCGGCGTTGAGTTCGCCCGGACCGGTAACCTGGAAGGTATTGTCCTGAATCGTCCCGCCGGGGAATGTCACGGTCAGTGGGCCATCAGATGTTACATCATCTAGTTCCGGGTTGGTTCCCCATTCGCCCGATGACTTCTTCTCGCATATGTAGACATCGGCCGTCACGGGGAAGGTGACCTCCGGGTGGCGGCTGGGGTCGAGGCCCACTTGAATCGGCGCACTCTGGTGGAACGCCCGGACGAACTCGAAGTACGGATAAGCCGTCAGCGAGTTGCCGGCCAATTCGGTGGCGGTCGGCGGCGCGGGCATTGGGCAGGCGGCCACGGTGCAATCCGCCCACTCCGGATGCCAGTCGCCGTCGCAGTCGGCTTCGGTTGTAACCGCGCAGCCGCCGGTGGGGTAACAGCAGGCGGCGTTCGGCGGTGCGCTCGTCAACAGCAGCACGAACGGGTCGATATCGAACGCGTTTACCGTGCCGTCGTGGTTGGCATCCGCCAACATGACGTCACAGGCCGGGTACTCGGCGGCGTACCCGGCCGGGTCAGTCAGCGCCAACACGAACGGATCGATATCAAAGGCGTTTATCGCGCCATCGCAATTGAGGTCGCCGGTCTGATAGGCGCGCGCCAGACC
>JAGPEO010000279.1:0-1777 GCA_018056925.1 Phycisphaerae bacterium | reverse complement strand
GCGGGTGTGCCGAACCAGATCGGGTCTTTGGTCAAGTCCACGTCGCCGGGAACGACGGCAATCACATGGCCCGATTCATTGCCATGATTCAGGCGCATCGCCGTTTGACGCCCGACGTACAGCACCGGTTCTTCCGACTGCCGGGGAATGACCAGCTCCGGCTTTACCTTGAGCACGAGAATCGTGCCGCGCGTCAGGTTGAACGGCTCTTTGCACCAATCAAAACGCATGGCCTCGTTCAGCGTGAACGGGCGCGCATACAGCACTTCGTCCACGGGTGCGGGGGTCGGTGGCACGGGTGGGCCGCCCTGGGCGACACAAACCGCCGTCAGCAGACACGCGCTCATCAAAATGGTCTTCATTGTTGTGAATCCTTTCAGTGTACGGAATCAGCCTGCAAACAGCGGTAACCTAGTCACACTGCACGTCGAAGACCTGGACGGCGTCGATGCCGGCTTCGGTCAGCGAGTTATTTGGAATGTCCTGCACCGAGAACCGTACTCTTACGGTGGCTGTGAGCGGGATGTAGTCGGCCACATGTATGTTGTGGACCGCCCATCCTTCATGCCAACCGATATGGTGCGTCTGCACCCAGCTTGCGCCGTCATCAGCGCTTAGGTATACGTCCAGGTAATCCGTGGCCGGCGGCATCGGGTCATCGCAGTAGAGCCACTCGGCGAACTGAATCACCGGGTCATCGGTGCCGCTCAGGTCGAGCACCGGTGAGATGAGGTTCGTGGGACCGAAGTCCACGTCATATTGCTCGGCGCCGGAGACGGAGCGGTTGTCGGTAACGTAGCACCGCCCGGAGCCGTCGTAGTCGGCAATTGGGGCCCCGACCGTGCCGCTGGGCAGCGGAATCGCCCGCTGCCAGGCGCCCGTCGTCAGGCTCGGATCGTTCACCACAGTCCAGCCCTGGTCGGTCTGGAAATTGTCGTCCAGAATGCTGTTATAGCTACCGACCAAAGACGTAAACGGCGCCGCGGCGCCCGCGGCCGGAACGTACACTGTCCCGGTGACGTCGCCGGCGACTGTGAAATAGTACTCGGGACGCTCGCCGCACAGCGGTGCGGGGAGCGTGGCGCGCCACATTTCCCCGCCCACGTTCTCCAAGGGCGACACGAGCCACGCGCCGCCGTCGTAGCGGTAATACATCAGCGCGGAATCCGCCACCAGCGTGTCGTTACCTTCCGAAATCTCAAGATCCAGCACGGTCGGCACGTGCGGCGGGATGAACTGCGGCGGCGAGGCGATCAGGCTCATCGTCAGCGGCACGAAGAACGGCGGCAGATCGTTGTCCAGCATCAGCTCGTCGATCACGATGCGGCCCTGCGGCGTGCCCCAGGCGGGGCCGAAGTTCAAGCGCACCGCCACGATGTCCTCCAGGTCAATTCCGCTGCCGTTGGCCAGGAAGTCCGTAGTGCGAATGCGGATGCGCCGCATTTCGTTATGCCAGCCGCCGTTTCGGGCATACGGCATTCCGAAGCCGCCGCCATAGGCGCCGGTGCTGATCGAGCTGGTATTGCCGGCGCTGTCGCGCAGCGTGATGGTGAACGTCAGGATGCCGTTGGTCGCCTGGGTGTATGGGTGCTGCGTGCCCTGGGCGCCGCGCAGGCTTACGTACTTCCAGTTGGCGAAGTTGCGCAGCGCGGGAACGACGGCCCATTCGTAGTACCTATTTGCGCCGTTCCAGTCAAAGACGACGCCCTTGCTGGTATCACTGTAGTCACTGCTGGCCTGCGTGGCGCCGTTGAACGGATCGCTGGCGCTCCAGGAG
>JAGPEO010000278.1 GCA_018056925.1 Phycisphaerae bacterium | reverse complement strand
CGCCCATGCTGGGACCGGTCCCGTTTCTGTACTCGCCGGGAATATCTGGATCGAGCCAGTTAAAATTGAAATCGCCAACCAATCTGGCCGTAATGCCAAGCCGGAAATGGGCTCCGGTCGAACTATTCGTCGCGTAACCGGCGAACGACGGCGCGACTTCATCGAAGATTGTAAAGTAGTAGAAATAATTACCCGGCGCAATATCCCGCGGGTAAATAACGAATTGCTGCGAGCCAGGGTTGACGAGCTGATCTAGTACTTCCACCTCATTGCCGCTGAGAGGAACTTTGTCCGGGTCCAGCAGAACCTTAATTCTGTGTGGGCCATTGTCATAAGTCTCCATCGCAATTACCCAGACCGCGGTCGTATTCACGATCAAGTGATCTTCCTGGTCAGCGTGCAGTCCGTCGCGGCCGGCGCGGAAACCAGTCATCGTCGGGCGCACCGCATCGATGGTGATGGTCCCGGAAGCGTAAGCCTCGGTCGTGTGGCCGGCGTCGGTGTGCACGGCAATGCCGACCAGAAAACGCCCGAAGCCGTTCTGGAGCAAACCCAGGTCCGCCAGCACCTGCGTCAGGAGCAGGAAGGCGTTGTCGCCCGGAGCGACAAGCTCGGTGATGTCCTGCACGTACACCGGGTCGCCGTCCGGTTTGCGATCCGCGTCGCGGTCACGTGCAACCAGCAGGTCGACTGCGGCGATGTTGGCATCAGGATCGAGCGCCACCGAGAAGCGCACCGCCACCTTATCCCCAGGCTTCACTCCCAGCGGTGTTAGCGGTGCCGTGAACGAGATATGCGCCATCCCGCGCGTTGTGCCGAGCCATCCACCGCCGCTGCCGCTGCCGACGCCGTTGCCGCTGCCGCCGCCGCCATAACCGCCATGCCAGGGTTCTTCCTCATCACTTTTGCCGCTTGTTAGTTGTACGGACGTAGGCAAGCGAATGGTTTCTTCGGCCGGGATAATCGCGTTAACCGGCGGAACGCCGTTCGAGTTCTCGGACGCCTCCCGCGGCACCTGCGGCTCTGGACAGCCGCTCAGCAGCGTGATACACAGAAGGATTGTTGTCGCGACGAGCGAGAAGATTGGCGAGTTGGGTTTGGTGAAATTCATGTGCGGATTCCTCCAGGGCTTGGGCTTCCTTCCGGCCGACGGCCCGGGGTGCGGCGGTCCGCAGCCAATCCACCAAAAGCTAGTCTATGCGCCTGCGCGATGGACGGCCGCGGCCTGGCGCCGCGCGCTCGCCGGCAATGCGGCCGCCGGCGGCAGATGCGCCGTCAGAAGTTGCATGACTGGCCGACGAGGGAATTCAAAATGAGCACGATCCGTCCGTTTACTGCGATTAGGTATACGACTCGTCCGCGCAATCGCGATATTTCGACACGCCTCTCGCCGCCATACGACGTGCTTGATCAGGCCGACAAAGATCGCTTCCTCGCGGCCGATTCGGAGAACTTCGTCGCGATTGATTTGCCACACGTGCCGCCCAAGTCGGCCGGCCCGCCTGAAGCGTACGAAAACTCGCGCCGCACCATGAGTTGGTGGCTGGCCGAGGGCACGCTGACGCGCGACGAGCTTCCCATGATTTACGTCTATCACCAAAAGTTCCACTACGGTGATAAGGCCTATACGCGCAAGATGTTCTTCGCGCGCCTCAAGCTCGAACCCTTCGGTACCGGCACGGTGTTCCCCCACGAGCACACCTTCGGCGGCCCCAAGGAAGACCGCCTGTGCCTGACAAAAGCCTGCTCGGCCAACCTGAGCCCGATCTTCGGCCTGTACGAGGACGCGCGTAACGAGGTCAGCCGCCTGCTGGAATCGAAGCTGCCGGCCGAGCCGCTCGCAACCGGCAAGCTGGACGGCGTCGAGAACTACATGTGGGGCATCAGCGCACGTGAGGTAATCGACGAGGCGGTTCGGCTCATGGCGCCGCGGCCCATCTATATCGCCGACGGGCACCACCGCTACGGCACGGGCATGCTGCACCGCGATTGGCTCATCGGCGAGCGCGGCGAATTGCCGCCCGAGCACCCGGCCAACTTCGTTTTGTGCGTGTTCTGCGCGATGGAAGACCCAGGGTTGCTGATCCTGCCGACGCACCGCGTCCTGAGCGGCGTGGTTGTCAAGGCGGCGATGTTGCAGTCCGATCCGCAGCTTGAAGTGCGCCAACTGAACGCGTCGGGCGCCGAGGCCGTAATCACGGCGTTGCGCAACTCAGGCCCCCAAGCCGTAGCCTTCCACAATCCCGCGGAAAACGGCTACTTCATGGTGCGTCCGAAGAACCCCGACCTTCTCGACAAACTGGAGCCGGACCACAGCCCGGCCTGGCGCCGCCTCGGGCTGGCGTTCCTGCACGCGTACCTGCTGAACAAGCTGATTACGCCGCAGCTCTGCGGCGGAAGCGAGCCGGCCGTGCAGTACATCAAGTCGGCGGATGAGGCGGTCGCCGCGGCCGATCAGAGCCAGGGCACCGTCTTCCTGCTGCAGCCGAACACCATGGAAGAGCTGCGCAACGTGTGCAGTGCGGGCGATCTGATGCCGCACAAGAGCACGTACTTTTATCCAAAGCTGGCCAGCGGCTTGGTTATCAACCCGCTGGATGAGTAGCACCGGCTCGAGGCCGGCGTTTCGGCATTCGTTTTCACTGTCGACGCCGGCCGGCCGCTAAGCGTAGCGGCCTCGCCGGATTTGGCATTGGCAGCCGGCCCACGCTCCTATGCGTGTGGCCGGCTGCGTGACTATTTGTCCATCGGCTTGCGCAGCAAACGCGAATAAAAGAACACTACCACCGCCACCACGACGCCCAACGACGACAGCATGAACACCCACCCGCCGGCCGTCAGGCCACTGCCCGCGAGAATCATTTCTTGCCCTCCGCGGCGACGTCTGCGCAGCACAAATCAGTGGCGGCTCGATTCGGTCCCCAGCGCCGGTCCGCCAAGTGTGCCATAAAGAGATAGAAAGCCAACAACAACCCTATGAGGCCCACGGCCAGCGCGGGTACGCCACCCTGGCCGATGGAGCGCAAATGGCCCCCCATGTAGAAGTAGCACCACATGCCTAACACGATCAGCAAGAGCGCCGGCGTGACAAAACGCATAACGTACTTATACATCCAGGCCGGAGGTCGCATTGCAGCCCCGTCCAGCGCTACCTGGTAGCCGCGCCGCGCCCCGAACACCCACGCCAGAACGATCACCTCCAGCGTGCCCAACACCAGGATGCCCACTTCCGCCGACCAGAAGTCGAGCGTGCTCAAGGCCGCCAAATTCTTGCTGAACCAGATGACGAACAGGTTCCCCAGCAAAGTCACGACGGCCAGGATCGTAACCGACGTGCGCCGGGTCACGTTCAGCGCTTCCTCGAGAAAGGCGATCACCGGCTGCAGCAGCGATACCGAACTGGTGATCGCCGCCAGGAACAGCATGAAAAACCATAAAAAGCCGAACAGCCGGCCGCCCGGCATATTCTGAAACACGATCGGCAGCGTATTGAACGCCAGGCCGAAGGTCCCCTTTGACGCTCCGACGACCCCCAGGAATATGAACGCCGCCGGAAGGGTGATCAGTCCGCCCAGGCAGACCTCGAAGAACTCGTTCGTCGAGATGGCCGTCGTGGACGTAAGCACGATATCCTCTTTCGGCCTGATATAACTGGCGTAGGTGACGATCACGCCGAACCCGACCGACAACGTGAAAAACACCTGCCCCGCGGCGGCCAGCCACACCTTCGGGTCTGCCAAAGCCTGCAGCGCCGACTGGCCTTCATGTACTGGCTTGGGATTCCACATGAAACCGAGCCCATCCAGCACGGTACGCGTCTCGCCCGCCTCGTGAACCGCCGGCAAAGTCAGCACGCGGATCAGCACGAAGATCGCGCACACGGCCATGATCGGCATGGCCAGGTTGCAGAACTTTTCGATGCCCTTCGAGATGCCGCGGTAAATCAGCCAGAAGTTCGCCGCAACTACGATCAGCCAGAAGTACACGCTGGTGTGCACGGTGCCATTGAACATGACGCCGTCAAAATTATCGCCCGCGAAGCCGCTGAAGACTTCCGCGCTTCTCTTGGCATACTCGGCCGGGTCGCTACCCAAATCGATCGTCCCGCACAGGTATGACCAGGCATATCCCAGGCACCAGGATTCGATGACGACGTAGTACAGGTACACGACCGTGGGCATCAGCAGCCCCAACGCGCCGGCGTAGCGCCAGGCGCGGTGCCCGCCCAGGTGACCGAGAATCGCCGAACACGAGTGCAGCCCCAGGCGGCCGCCCGCCTTGCCCATGGTCCATTCGGCCCAGCAGATCGGGATGCCCAGCAGCAACAGGGCGCAGAAATACGGGATCATGAATACCCCGCCCCCGTTGGCCGCTGCCGTGGCCGGAAACCGCAGAAAGTTCCCCAGGCCGACCGCCGAGCCGGCCACCGCCATTATCACGCCGATGCGCGTCCCCCACTGTTCCGTCGGGCGGGCCATATGCCGGTGTTCTCCTCTTTGCTGCCGGTGCAGACCGATGCGAATTTGCGGCCGGTGCAGCCCGGTGCGAACGTTGCTCCTCTGCGGACTCTCGTGCCGGTGCGGCCCGCGGGCACGCTGCTCGTAGCCCACGCTGCCTGCCAGGCCGAATTCTAAGCCCTAACGCGCGCGGAAAACAATGGAGCTTACGACCCCGCACCCGTAGCGTCGGCCCCCGTAGCCGGCACACGCGTAGCGTCGGCCCCCCGTGGCCGACGTCAATATCCAGCCCGCTGGGCAGTCTCTGGTCACATTCCGGCTCGGCACGAGCCGGCTCTGCTCACCGACGGGAAACGGATTCCTTCAGTTTTCGGAGCCCAAGAAGGCAACCTGGAACACGGCCAAGTCGGACAGATCGACGTCCAGATCGCCGTCGAAATCCGCTCGTGCGAACTGCTCGAGCGTCGCGCCGGGGGGCGGCGTGGTGACGTCCGGGCCAGCCATGCAGGTCGTGAAGACTGCGAAGTCGTGGGCATCCACGTACCCGTCGCCGTTCAAGTCGGCGCTGTAGTCCACAATTCCCAAGGCACACCGGAACCCGAAGTAGTTGTAGCAATAGCTTGGCGGATAGTCGCCGCGATCCGCAACGCGGCAGAGGTTCGCGTGCCCGTCCCAACTGCCGCCGCGAATCAGACGGTGGATCCCCGACGCTGGCCCACGCGGGTTGTCGTACGGACTGCTGCTGTAGTAAGCCGCGCTATACCAGTCATTGCACCATTCCCATACATTGCCCGCCATGTCATGCAG
>JAGPEO010000277.1 GCA_018056925.1 Phycisphaerae bacterium | reverse complement strand
GCAGCGTGCAGAAGACCAGGTGGCCGGTTTCGGCGGCTTGCAGGGCGGCGAGCATGGTTTCCTTGTCGCGCATCTCGCCCACGAAGATGACGTCCGGGTCTTGGCGGACGGCGGCACGCAATGCATCCGAGAACTGGAAAACGTCCAAGCCGATTTCGCGCTGACTGACGATGCTCATTTTCGGCTTGAAGGAGTACTCTATGGGGTCCTCGATGCTGATAATGTTGAGCGCCTGGGTCTCGTTGATGTGGTCGATCATCGCGGCCTGGGTCGTGCTTTTGCCGCAACCCGTAACGCCGCAAACGATGATAATGCCCTCCTGCGACTCGCGGGCGAGCTTTTCGTAAATGGGGGGCAGGTGCAGTTCCTCGAAGTTCGGGATCTCGCCCTTCACGCGGCGAATGGCGGCGTGCATCTCGCCCGAGGCCTTCATGACATTGATGCGGAAACGGTCGCCGGTGGGCAAATGGTAGGCGAAATCCAGCCCGCCCCGCTCTTCATAGTCGCTCATGCGGCGCTGCGGCAGGATGGGCTGCATGATGCGTTCGACCTCGTTCTTGCCCTGCTCGAACGGGGCCAGGGCCGAGCGGCGCAGCTCACCGCCAACGCGGTAAACCGGCGGCAGACCACTCTTGAGGTGCAGGTCGCTGGCCTGCACTTCGGCCATTTTCTCCAACAGCGGGATCACGGAATCGACGCGCGGCAAATGCGGCATAGCACACCTCAAACGCGAGGGACAGGTGAATGCCAGATGCCGCATGATACGTGCGGCCGGCCGTCCGCGGCAAGAGTAAGTTAGCGCGTGCCTGCAATCCGTTGTGAGGCCGCTTACGGTTATGGGGCCGGCGCCGAAGTCTCCCAGAGGGTAGGCGACCGGCCCTCGCTGATCGTGAGAAACGCGGCGCCGTCGGACGAATAGCACAGGGCCTCGCCTTGGAGTTCGCCGGGCAGGTTCAACTGGATGGGCTTGGCCGTGAAGATTCGATCGAAGCTCTGGTCATTCGCGCCCGCCGGCAAGCGCCACTCCCAGCCGTTGACGTAGCAGCGGACTGCCAGGCGGCGGCCATCAGGTGAGATGTCGGCGGCCGTAACGATGCGGCTCAAGCCGATCATAGCCATCGGCAGCTCCACCGTGCACAGTTGCGGAAGGGTCTGTTCGTTCTGCTTCCACGGCGCGGGCAGCTTGTAAACGACGCTGCGGCCATCGATACGTTTCGTAAGGATGTAGCCATGGCCGGTTCGTGGGTGAACGCAGAAGGCCTCGGCGTCGGCCGGGCCGCCGGCGTAGCGGAGGGTGTAGCGGGCCGGATGGACCTCGATGACGGCGGGCGTCTGGACCGGATCACTCGCGGTTTTATCGCGCTGCGGCAGAGGCGGTTCCGGGAAACGGTAGATGCTGACGTTCCTGCGCCGGGCCTGGTTGTCGCCGATGTCCGCGACGCACACGTCGAAGACGCCCGGGCGCTCGCCGGGCGCTAGCGCGATGTCCTCGCAGTCACGCGCCTCCACGCCATTGAGCCGGATTTCAAGGAGTACGCGGCCGGCACGGTCAATCAAATACACGCACGGGGCGCAGTCTGAGTCATTATGAATGTAATAGCAGCCTGGATTGAGCCGGCTGGCAGCGATGCCGGAGGCTTCATTGATGGAGGGGTCAGTGACTTGGGCAAGCGCGACGGGCTGCCCAGATCGCGCGGGAGTGGCAATCAGAAGGCAGCTCAGCAGGCCAACGGCAATCCGCCCAGGCGCAACGAGCTTCATAACGCACCTTGCCGCGAGAAACGACCTCAAGATAGCCTCATCGCGTCTAATCAGGCGAGCACCTTTATGCTTCTGATTAGTGCCGTGTGCCTCAGGCGGCCGGCGTAGATTGGCCCGCGGCTTTTTCGCGCAGAAACGACACGACCTCCGGGAAATGGAACACCAGCCGCAGCAGCGTGTTCATACTCCGCGACTGGAACACGTGTCCGTTTTCCCAGCGCGACAGCGAATTGCTGCCTAGCCCCAGTAGCTCCTGCAATTCTTGCTGACTCAAGCCCAGCCCCTCACGGCCTTGGCGGATTTCGTCGGGGGTAAGCAAGCCCAGTTGCTTGGAAGTCTCGATTGTGATTTGCCAACTGGCCGCATCGTCCAGCAAAATCGTATCGTGCGGGTGTTCTGGACGGCATTCTGGATTGGTGCAGGCAATAACCAGCAGATCGGGAATGCGTATCTTCACCGGCGGCCGGCCGTCGTGGCTGATTTCGTACTCATAGAGCCAGGGTACACGTCGCAGGCTTCGCTGTCCGCACACATGACAGCGTCTCGTTTCGAGTTCGCGCGCCATACCTGTCACCCCTTTCCGTAGTCGCGTTTGACGCTTATCACGGTCACGCACGGCTCGCGGTAATCGTCGTCCAGGAAGACCTTCACGAACAGCCGCGTGCCAGCAACTTCGACACGGAACTGATAGTAGACGGCGGCGTCGAGGCGCATCTCTGCGTCGCCCCGCGCTTCCTCACGCGCGGGTCGGCCACCGCTGCTGAGGAACTCTGCAATAGCGTGTTTGAGCGCATCTCGCCTGGCCTGAACCGACCAGTGAGGGGGAAGCAAATTGCACAGGCCCTCATCACTCCTGTGCCCGCCGGTCTCGGCCGTTCTCGTGAAGTCCGGCACATTGCTGGCCCGGTCCGAAAAGCAATCCCGCAACAGCCGAAGAATCCGTTCGTCAGATTCTTTTGCCACAGCGATCCCCTTGCCAGAGTACGCCGCAGCTTCAGGCCTCTGCTAAAGTATACGGCTTACTTTGACATAAGTCAAACATCGGCCTTCACCATCGATAACTCGCCTGAATGTGAAGGGTGAGCGCCGCGTCCCACCCCCGCCAGCAAACCCGCCGCCCAGCCCAGAAAAACCACGCCCGAGCCGCCCGCCGATACAAATGGCAGCGATATGCCCTTGGTCGGCACGCTGTTCGTCACCACGCCGACGTTGAACGCGGCTTGCAGACCGATCAGCAGCGTCAGCCCCGCCGCCAGGAGCATCCCGAAATGATCGGGCGCGGCGCGCGTCACGTCCCAGCCGCGCCATACTAAAAACAGAAACAGCAACACCACCACCATTCCGCCGACCGCGCCCAGTTCCTCGCAGATGGTCGCCAGAATGAAATCGTTGTCTTTCTGCGGCAGATAGCCGTACTTCTGAATGCCCGCACCCAGGCCGCGGCCGAACCAGCCGCCGGAACCGATGGCCAACATCGACTGGTTGATCTGGTACCCCTCTTTCTGCGGATCGGGGGCGGGCTTGCTCTCGTCCAGGAAGTAAACGTACGTCTTGAGGCGTTCGAGCCGATAGGGCTTCATCGCGATCAGCCCAACGCCGCCCATCAGGCCTATCAACGCCAGCAACATGAGGTGCCGCCAGCGCGCCCCGGCAATCACCAGCATCATCACCATGACCACGCCCATCAGGGCCGCCGTGCCGAAGTCCTCAACCCCGGTCAGCCCGATGAGCAGCCCGGAACTTATGACCGTCGGCAGAAACCCGCGCGTGAAGTTGCGGATTCCAAGATCGCGGGCCGAGTAACCGCGCGTTCGCTGTTCCTCCGCACGGGCATGCATCCGCGCCAGCAGCACCGCCAGCCAGATCACCATGACAACCTTGGCCAACTCGGCGGGCTGAAAACTCAGCGTAAACGGGCTGGTAAGCACGACCAGCGCCCGCTGCGCGCCGAGCGCCTCGCGCCCGACGAGCTGCACGGCGATCAACGTGGCGATTGCTATCAAATACAGAACGCCCACCCGCACCAGGCCGCCTTTGCGCGTGGACGCCAGCCAACGATAGTCGCAATGGGCTGTGAACAGCATCACCAGAAAGCCGCCCGCCGCGAAAACGCATTGGCGCAGCGGCGTGTGCCACCATTGGTGCCAGTCCAACTGAGCGCCGCGCACCGTCATTGACGCGGAGTAAACCATCGCCACGCCGAACGTCATCAGGGCTGAGGCCAATAGCAGCACGCCGCTGTCATACGGCCGGCCCAACTGTTCCTGTGGCGCCGGCGTCGCGTCGGTGATAACGCTGTGCCGAATAGTCCCCACGGTCACCTCAGCTTGATAGTCGCCAGCGCGAAGGCCGCAAACAAGGCCGCGACCAGCCAGAAGCGCATCACTACCTGGGTTTCGGACCAGCCGCCCAGATGGAAGTGGTGGTGTATGGGGGCGCAGCGAAAGAACCGTCCGCCGCCGGTGAATTTGTAGTAGAAAATCTGGATCAGGACCGACGCGCCCTCGATCACGAAGATGCCGCCGACAATGAAGAGCATCAGCTCCAGGCGCGTGACGATAGCCACGTACCCCATCAGCCCACCCAGCGGCAGCGAGCCGGTGTCGCCCATGAAGACTTGCGCCGGGTAGGAGTTGTACCACAGGAAGCCCAAACAGGCCCCGACCGCGGCCCCGCACATGACCGCCAACTCGCCCGCGCCCGGGATGGGCGGATACAACAAGTATTTGGCCGTATTCGAGTCGCCGATCACGTACGCCAGGATCATGAAGGCAAACGCCGTCATGACCATGCAGCCGCTCGCCAGACCATCCATGCCATCAGTGAGATTGACGGCGTTGGACGTGCCGGCCAGGACGATCACCGCCAGGATAACGAAAATCCACGTTGGCAGCGGAATGGGTTGCTTCCAGAACGGAATGTTGAAGAGGTTGTACGCATGTTCGTAGGGCATTTGCGTGTCGGTAAAGCGCGCCACCTCGGCGTTGGTCTGCCCGGCCCGCAGGATGAATATCGCCAGCAGCGCCCCCAGCGCCACCTGGAACATCAGCTTTTCCCACAGCTTCAGACCGTCACGCGAGCTTCCGCGCCGCGCTGATACCAGCTTCAAGGCGTCATCGACCCCGCCCACCAGGGCCAGCCAGACCAGGCAGAACAACCCCATCCGGATATAGAAGCTTTGCAGGTTCCCGAGGAGCAACACGCACACGAGAATGGCGATCACAATGAGAATGCCACCCATCGTGGGCGTGTCGCGCTTGTCCGCCATCATGCGATTAAGCGTGGCGTGGTCGAATTCCGCCCGGTCCCCGATTTTGAAGCGCCGCAGGGCGCTGATGACGCGCGGCCCAAGCGCCCACACGATCAGGAACGCCAACAGAATCGCCATGGTGGCGCGGAAAAGCGGGTCCTCATGGGCATAGCCCTTGCCGCCCGTCAGCCAATGTAGCAGCAGATACAGCATTGATTCACGCCACCGTGGCCGATGCCAAACGCTCGCGCAGTGGGGCGACCAGGCGGTCGAGACCGAC
>JAGPEO010000276.1 GCA_018056925.1 Phycisphaerae bacterium | reverse complement strand
GACTCGCCCGCCAGCGGCTGAATGCGAGCCCGGTAGGTGTACTCGCCGGGAACCGGCGGGCGAACCTCGAACAGAACCGGCGCGTTCGAATCGCCCACGTGCACGCTACGAGAACTGACCGGCCGCGCTTCACCTCCGCCGCTGGGTTCAACGGTCAATTCCACGCGCAGTTCTTCCGGCTCGGCGCCCGTTGCCGCGAGTTCGACGCGCACTTCGAATGGATCGTCGGGCGGAACAACCGCCGGGGCGGAAAGGTTGGTCACACGCACGTTCGGCGGCTCGTGCGTACTGCCGATGCCTATTGTGAAGAGCGGCGCGCGTACCCGCTCGGCATAAGCCGCAACTTCGTGCGCGGGCGTGCCCCGGTTCACCTGTCCGTCAGAAATCAGTATGACCCCAGCCACCGGACCTTCGCCCATATCCGCCAAAACCGCAGTGAGCGCCTGGCCCAAGTCCGTCTGCGGGTACGAAGGCGCGAGCGTGGCCAGCGATTCAGCGGATGACCCCGACTGCGTCGCGGCCGGGGCCGAAGTCGCCGGCGCACTCCATGGCAAATTCAGCGGAAAGGTAGTGTCGCCGAAGGCGTATAGACTCAGGTCGTTGCGCTCTTGCAGCCGGCGCAGCCAGTCAGCCTCATTTGCCAGCAACAACCGGCGCACGCGCTCAAAGCGCGTCATCTGCGGCTGCGGCGTTTCATCATTCCCCGAGTCGCCTTGCGATCCGGGGAGATTTTCAGCGGAACTTTGCGGCGACGCGTCCGGGCTTTCCTCTGCGTCGCGCACCGACATGCTGGCCGATGCATCAACCAGCACCGCCACGCGTCCGTTCAGTGAACGCACGTAGTACGTGGCAATCACAGGTTCCAGCCAGACTGCCGCCAATGCCAGCATCACTAGACACCGGACTGCCGCCAATATCGAACGCAGCCGCACCCCGGCTCCGGCCCTCCGTTCCCGGCGGTATAGCCAGACGACCGCATAGCAAATCGCCGCCAGCAGGCAAACGCCGACCAGCCGCCCCCAACTCTGCGGGCAGCGCGCCAGCTCCCAGCCACGCTGCTGAATTTCAGTCGCCGTCGCCAGGAGCGCCAAATTCACGGCCTGTTTCCTCGAACCGCACGAACGACCGCCTGCCGTCCACGTCGCAATCGACCTGCCAGACGCCGTCGCCCGGAAATTGCCGCTACGGGTGTGGCAAGCCCCGAGCCCGTCCGCGGCTTCGCGAACCACCACGCCAGAAACTGCTCCGACATCAGCGTAATCACCGTCAATACCAGAAGTGCCGGCCACAACTCCTGGCGCGTGTGCTCGGCCCCCTGCAGGAATTCGTCGGCGGTTGCGACCAGCTCATGAGGAATCCCCGCCAGTGCCGCATCGAGTGCGGCGGGACTGGCCACGCTCAGGTCGGACTCGGCCGGATCCAGGTTCACACATACCGGGTGAACTGTGGGCGCCGTCAGGCCAAAGTCGCTGCGCGGGGTCAAGTCAACAGTGTATGTGCCCAGTCGCGTCGCATTTGGCCCGGGCACGACCAGTGGCGCGTCGGGGTCGGTCGGGGCGCCAGTGGACGCTGCAAACGGCGGCTCGTTCGGAAACGCCGGTGATTTGAAGATGGCGGCCGGCTCGTACATCTGCGGCGAAAGCGTGACATACAGCGGCCGGCCCGCGACGAATGCCCCCGGCTGATCGCTGCGGCGTGCGAGGTAATGCACCAGTTCGAGCATCGTCACGACGAAACTGCCATCGGGCGCGCGGGCCCAGTCGTTCCATTCCAGATCCGCGGTGGACGTGAACAACAGCACCCGCCCGCGCCCGACTGCCCGTTCGAGAATGGCCGGGCTGCCCTCTTGATCCGCGTAACGCGCCAGTACGACGGCCGCCGGCTCTGCGTGTTCTGCCTCGCGCGGCCCCGCTTCATCGCACCGGTAATAACGCCAGAAATGCACATACTCCGAGAGCACATCACTTCCCGCGGGAAAGGCGGCCGTCACGGCGTGCGGCTCCGTGCGCAGCAATCCCACTCCTCCGCCTTCTCCGGGCGGCGAAACCAGACTCTCCAGCGGCGCCGGCAGCAGGGCCGCCCGGCCGGCATAGAGCGTGCGGTTGTACTCCGCGGGATCGCCCACTTCGCTGCCGAGAAAGATCGCCAACCCACCGCCGGCCTTGACGTACGTGCTCAAAGCGCTGGCGGCCACCTCGTCCAACGGCGGCACGTTGCACAATACCACGACGTCGTAACGGTCCAGCTCCGTGGCGCGAAGCTGCTCGGGGTCGACTGTGTCCACCTGTATGCCCGAAGAGAGCGGCCCCGGCGGCGCCAATGCGTTGCGCAGGAGAAACGTCTCGTCGCGGTATTCATCTGCCCCGGGCGACCCATTCACCAGCAGCACGGCCAGCGCGGATTTGACCTCCACCGTCTGGCGGTGCACGTCATCAGCCCGAAACGAGTCTACTGGACCGAGTGTCAGCGTCAGAACGTGCGTACCCGCCTCCGGAAAAGTTACTTCAAGCGAGACGTCCTTGTGCTGCCCCGCTTCGATCGCTCCCACCGGCGTCGCGGGCAGCGGTGCTCCATCTATCTCCACTTGCAGCACGATGTCCGAGACCGTCTGCATTGCGTAATTAGCGACCGCCACGCGCACGACCGCCGGAAAACCCGCGATCGTCTGCGCCCGCCCGAGCTGCGCATCTATCAAGGCAACGTTGCTCCGCGGCTGTACACCCGAAGCGACCAATACTGCTCGCACTGGCCGCTCGCGCGGAGCGCCAGTCAACTGGCCGGAAGCCTGTTCGCCCACCGCGCTAGTGGAAGGCTCTGCCTGGCCGCCGGCTCTCAGCGGCGCGAACACCGATCGACCGTCCGCGCCGCCGGCCAGCCAATCCGTCTGCTGAAAATCGGATAGCACGTAGTAGTCGGCCCCCGCGATCTCAGCGGACAATTGCCGCGCCGCCAGCGCCGCAATGACGCGCCCCGGCCGCGCCGGCACTTCGACCGGCTCCAGGCGCGCAATGCGCGCCCGCAGATCGGCCAGGTCGGCTTCGCTCAGCAACGCGTCCTGCACCATCGGAATCCCGCCGGCCGAAGTCAGGCAAACCGTGACCGGGTCGTGCGGCGCTTCCTGGTGCAGCCAAGACAACAGCCGTCCGGTGGCATCCTTGAGCCGGTCGAATTCGGCCGCCGCTCCGATGCGATAAGACATGCTGGCCGAATCGTCCAGGATGACTATGCGCGCCACTTGCCCGCGCCCGCCCAGCAGCGCCGCGATCAATCCCGGGCGCACAAAAGGCCGCGCCACCAGCAGCGCCAGCAAAGCCAGCGCCAGGCACCGCAGGGCCACCAGCAACCATTGTTCGAATCGCACGCGTCGCCGCGTCTGGCGCTCCGCGATCAGCAGGAATTGCGTCGCCCCCCACTCGACCCGGCGTACATAGCGCCGCGAGAGCAGGTGAATCAGTATCGGCACGCCCGCCAGCCCCAGACCCCATAGCAGCCCCGGGTTGAGAAAACCAAAGGCCAGCATCAGGCCCGCACTCACCGTCCGGTCCTCCCGTGCGCCGCACGCACGCTGCGCCCGCTGAGATAGCCGCTAAGCACCGCGTCCAGCGGCTGCCGCGTGTTCACCGGAACGTAGTCGGCGCGATGTTTGAGGCACACCGCCCGCACGCGCGCGCAGAAGTCCCGCACTGCCTCGAGATAGCTGGCCCGCAATGCCTGCGGGTCCGCCAGCAGCCGCTGCTCCTCTTCCAGCCCCTCAAACAGCGTGTTCTCGACGAACGGGAAGTTCCATTCGTCATCGTCCATGACGTGCAGCAGGACCAGTTCATGCCCCGAGTAACAGATGTGCTCCAGACCGGCCAGCACATCCTGCGTATCCGCCAGCAAATCCGAGATTAACACCACTAGCGAGCGCCGCCGCAGTTCTTCCGCCAGTTGATGGAACAGTATTTTCACATTCGTGCTACCGGCCGGCTGCGAGGCTTCCAGTAACGAAATTACGTTCGCCAGTTGCGGCCGCCCGGTCGTCGCCGGCAGCTTGCGGCGGACTTCGTGATCGAAGGTGATCAGGCCCACCGCGTCGTGCTGCCGCACCAGAAGGTAGGCCAACGCCGCCGCCAGGCATGCCGCGTAATCAAACTTGTTCAACGGCCCGCTGCCGTACGCCATCGAGCGGCTCGCATCCAGCAGCACGTTGCAGCGCAGGTTCGTCTCTTCCTCATACTGCTTGATGAAAAAGCGGTCTTTGCGCCCGTACAGCCGCCAGTCGATCCGCCGGATGTCGTCGCCGGCCACGTACGGCCGATGCTCGGCGAACTCCACGCTCTGCCCGTGATATACGCTGCGGTGCATGCCCGACAGCACGCCCGCCACCACCATGCGGGCCCGCAGGTCCAGCCCGCGCAGACGGGCGATTACTTCAGGAAGTAAATACCTGCCGGAATTGGGCATTGGCGCTCTCGTCGCCCCTGCCGGCCGGCAGGGACTCCAATATGTGCTCGATAATCCGGTCGGTATCGTAGCCTTCGGCTTCGGCGGCGTAGTTGGTGATGATGCGATGTCGCAGGACCGGGTGCGCCAGCGCCTGCAGGTCCTCACGCGATACATGATGCCGCCCGATCAGCAGCGCCCGCACCTTGGCGCCCAGCAGTAGAAATTGCACGGCCCGCGGCCCGGCCCCGAACGTAACCATGCGGTCGATCAGCTCGGCCGCCGCGGCAGGCAGCGCCACGCGTCCCGCCGCCCGGCCGGCGTCCTCGTCGCGCCGCGCGGTGCTGGGCCGCGTCGAACGCACCACGTTCAGCGCATAGTGAATAACGCTCGGCGCAACCGGCACGCGCCGCACGATCTCTTGCAAGCGCAGAATTTCCTCCAGCGCCAGCACGGGTTTCAATTCCGGCTGCCGGCCGCCGGTCGTGCGCTCCGCGATGGCGAACTCGTCGGCATACGGCGGATACCCGACCAGGACCTTGAACATGAAGCGGTCCTGCTGCGCCTCCGGCAACGGGTAAGTGCCTTCCTGCTCGATAGGGTTCTGCGTGGCCAGCACGAAGAACGGCGGATTCAACGGGTGCCGCACGCCGCCCACGGTGACCTGCGCCTCCTGCATCGCCTCGAGCAGCGCGGCCTGCGTTTTGGGCGGCGTGCGGTTGATCTCGTCCGCGAGCAGCACGTTCGTGAACACCGGCCCGGGCAGAAAGCGGAAGGAGCGATTGCCCGTCCGCCGGTCCTCTTGGATCACTTCGGTGCCGGTGATGTCGGACGGCATCAGGTCGGGTGTGAACTGAATGCGGTGGAAATCCAGGCTCAGGCAGCGCGCCAGGCTGCTGATCATCAGCGTCTTGGCCAACCCCGGGACG
>JAGPEO010000275.1 GCA_018056925.1 Phycisphaerae bacterium | reverse complement strand
TTGGGCGACGTGAATTGCGACGGTTCGATCAACGTTTTTGACATTGATCCGTTCGTGCTCGCGCTGGTTGACCCGGCCGCCTACGCCACGGCGCATCCCGGCTGTCGCATTGATAATGCAGACTGCAATGGGGACGGAGACGTGAATGTCTTCGACATAGATCCGTTTGTCGCGCTACTTATTGGCGGCTGAGGCAAGCGGTGTGCTGGAGCGGCCGCCGGGCGAGCTACTGCCGCGCCGGAGCAACTACGGCCGGCGCGGCGTCTCTCCCCTGATCTGGCTCAGCAGCCGGCGTGCGGCCGCGTGGTCAGGTTGTCGGGCCAGCACGTCCTGCAGCGCCGCGGCCGCCTCCGCGTTGCGCCCCAGGCGCTGCAGGACGAGCGCTAGTTCGTAGCGTGCCTCGATGTAGTTGGCGTCCACGGCCAGCGCGGCCTGCAACGCGTTCAAAGCGGATTCCAGTTGGCCGCGTTTGGCCAGGGCCGCGCCGAGGTTGTAGTGAATGATGACTTCGTTCGGGGAGGCGTGCACGCCCTTGCGGTACGCGTCGATGGCCTCATCCAGCCGGCCGGATTGTTCAAGCGCCACACCGAGCTGCGACCACACTTTTCCGTAGCCAGGCTCAATCTCCAAGGCGCGCCGGTATTCCTCGATGGCGCGCTCGAAGTCGCCGCGCTGAAAAAGTGCCAGCCCATAGAGCGTATGGTTGAGGGCCGAGCCGGGCCGCAAGCGGACGGCCGCGGCATAATGTTCGATGGCCTCATCCAGCCGTTCGAGCGCAAGCAGTGCCTTGGCGAGGTTGGCGTGTAGATCGGGATTATTGGAGTCGAATTGCAGGCCGGCCTTGAACTGTTCGATGGCAGGCGCGAGCTTCTGTTCATGGTTGTAGCGATTGCCGAGCAGCAGGTGGAGTTCGGCGTCATAGTTGACTTGCTCCGTCGGAAACGGGCCGGGAAGAGTAGAAGCCGCAACTACCAGCGCACAAATAGCGCCGTAGCCGGCAAGTGCAGTCCATCTCAAATTGCGGAGTGCCTCAGCAATTGTCAAAGCGCCGCCGGCCGCTATCACTGCGATTATGGGGATGAGCGGTGCGCGATAGCGCGCTGCATTGAAGACGAGAATGATTGCCGCCGGATATAGAATGAGCATGAACCAAAAAGGCGCGGGGATTCGGCGACCGTGGCGGATGAGCCCGATCAGTGCCAGTGGCAGCAGCACGCCGAACGGGAAGCCAAATCCGCCGATCTTCCAGAGCAAGGCGCTGAGCAGTGGAGACCAGCGGCGGAAGACGTATATGTCCTCGCTGCGCGGCAGTTCGCGCGAGGTGAAGAACTCCACAGCTTTCACTGCCAGACCGCGCACGAATCCAAGCGGCGCGTGCCAAACATCGCGGGCGGTCTCGGCGTAGTAGAACCGTTGTTGTTTCCACATATCCCCGTGTACGCCGTGCCGGGCCGGCAAATCCTCCAAGGCCCGCCAGTCGCGCCCCGGGCGGGCGGCAATCGTCTCGGCGGCGTTCCGATTATTGCCAATGTAGAAGTTGATCCCACCGGAAGCCGGCAACAAGCCGCTGTGGCCGGTGCGCGGATAGCTGCAGGCCGCCAGCGGAACCGTGATTGTAAGAAACCCGGCCAGACCGCCGGCTAACACCTTCAGCGAGCTTCGGCCAGTTACGTACGGATCGGCCTCGCCGCTCCCCTTTGTTTTCGGCGTCTGTAATCGGCTGAAACCCGCTTTCGCGTTGCGACAAGCTCTGTATACGAGCCAGAGCGCGCCGACGATCACGACCGGCAGGAACGTCGGACGCGCTAGGATGCTCAATGCGGCGCAGGCCCCCAGGGCCAGGGACGCCGGCAGACTGACCGGTCGAAAACTGGTCTTACAAGAGGCACTCGCTGGTTGAGAACCGGGCCCGCGAGAGTCACTGACTGGTTGGAAGCCCGCCGCACAACGGATAAAAAGCAGCACGAACGCTACTGCAAAGAAGGCGGCCCAGCCGGTCGCCGTCAGGTCGGCGTCGTAGAAAATCAGCGGGCCGTAAAGGGCGACGATGATGCCAGCGAGAATGCCGGCCCGCCGGCCGATTACTCGCACGCCCAGCATGTACGTGAGGGCGCAAGTGAGTGCCCCGAGGGCGACCTGAAGAATGCGCGCCGCCAGAATCGACCCGCCCGCAACCTTGTAAACGCCCGCCAGAAACAACGGATAGAACACCGGCTGCCAGAGCAGCGGCGTGTGCGGCTGGTGGCCATCGAGCAGCGCCCGCGCCAGGTCGTCGTAGTCGTACGAATCCATCACCGGCGTGGTGAACGTCGGGTTGGCCGCCGATTGCCAAAGGTAGATCAGGCGAATCATCAGCGCCGCGCCAAAAATGGCCAACGGCCAGAGCCGGCTACGCCAGCGGGTGGAACCGGCTTCGGTGAGACGGGCGGGTTTGTTCAGCCTGGCGTCATCTGTGCGGGCCCGGCGGGTGCTGTGCATGATGGAAAACTAACGGCTTACGTCCGGCCCGACCAGTACGCGGCCCGGCCAGTGCATCCGGCCGGGTGCCACCTCGGTGGGCGCCAAGTTGGGTGCAATGCCAAAGCTGTAAGCGCGGGCATGCCCCGCCCCAAAGACCTGTCGCACGGCAACCGGTAAGGGCATGCCCGCGCCCGCTGCGCGGGCTTGGGCATGGCACCCGACGCGCATGGCACCCGACGCCCGTGGCACCCGACACCCGGCGCATGGCACCGGCCGCGCGTGTCACCCGCGGGGCGACGTCTCCAGCCGCGCCGATTGGGCGTAAAACTTCTTGCCGAAATCGACGCGCGCCATGTTCTTCGACTCCGTCGGCGCAAACCCGTCCGGGTCAAGCACCAGCGCCTCAAACCAGTCCACCAAGCTCCGCCAGTCCGACAAGCTGACGTACTCACTGCCCAGCTTGCCGGTCTTCTCGTTCATGTTGTGGTAGTTCCCTAGCGCCAGGCACAAGCCGGTCGCGTCGTAGCCGTACGTGACGTAAGCGGTGGATTCGCAGGTCCCGCCGTCCATCAGCTTGCGCTGAAACTTGAAGCCCTTGCGCCGCTTGGCGAGCTTCTCGGCCACCTGGCCGCACCAGGCGGTCAGCTCCGGCGTGAATATGCTGGCCCGGTCGCCCACGCGCAGAATCGGGCCCGCGCCGATGGGCGCGCTGGGCAACGCCTTGCTCGTCTCAATCGCCACGATCGGCAGCTTCTTCGAAACCGTCCGCGCCTCGGCCGCACCGATCGCCCCGATGAACCCCACCTCCTCTGCCCGGGTGAACAGACAATAGGTTTCCGCTGCGGCCTGCTTCTTGCTCAGCCGGGCGAGTAGCGCCAGCATCGCCGCCACGCCAGCCAGATCATCGCAGGCTATGCCGCGAACCAAGTCGCCGTCGAGAACGGGCCCGCCCAGATCCCACATGCCCGGCGAATTTGGCTCAACCGGCTGGGCGACAGTAAGCAAGCCTTCTTCCGGGCGCGTCGCGCCGGCGCCAAAGCGAGGAGCGGCCACGGTGCGGGTCAGCTCGCGAACTTTGGCGTTAATCCAACGTCCGCCGCTCCAGAACCTGACCTTCGCTTTCTCCATGTACGACGAGGCCACCCCGCCGCGAAACGCCGCCCGCACTGTCTTCCGGTCCACCATCTCCTCGGCGACGAATCCCGGATGATCGGTATGTGCGGCAAAAACCAGCGGCGTCGAGCCGGGCGGCCGATTCCGATAATGAGCGAGGATATTGCCGTAGCGGTCGGCCGTGTACGTGACGCCTTTCAAGTTCGAGCAGGCTCTTTCGATGTACTCCAGGACCGCTCCCTCGACGAACGTCCCGGTCGGCAGGCTGAGAAGGTCTTTTAAGACTCTGGGCAGCGGCATATTAAGGCTCCATAATAAGGCCACGGGCCAGAGCGAATACTACGAAGCAGCGATCACCATTACAACCGGTGTCCAGGCCGCCGCCCGGTTCGCCAAAGGCTCCACGGCGGGACCATTTTGCGTCGCCTGACACAATTTTTTGGCGTAGCCGGCATGAGCAAACCGTCTGATCCTCCAGTGACAATCGCTGCCACCGTGGACGGTGAAGCGCTGCAAAAACTCGTGGCCGACGTGCAGCGCGGAGATCGGCCCGCGGCGGACCGCCTGGTTCGCGAGCATGACTCTTGGCTGCGCAGCGTGGTTTACGGGATCACGGGCCGGCCGGATTGGGTGGACGACATCGTCCAGCAGGTGTGGATCCAGGTTTGGGAACGGTTGGATTCGCTTAAAGACCCGCAGCGCTTGCGATCCTGGCTCTATTCGGTGGCACGGCATGCCGCCATCGACGCCGGAGAGGCCCGCCGGCGGCGCGACGGCCGGACCGGCAGCCTGGATGTTCTGCCGGAGGTGGCCGCCGTCCAAAACGCCAGCCCGGTCGGTGCCGTTCTCCAGGACGAGCTACAGGCAACCCTGCTGCGGGCGGTGCAAGCCTTGCCGGCCCTGTATCGCGAGCCATTCGTGCTGCGGCACCTGGAGAATTGGAGCTACGCGGAAATCGGCGATTGCCTGGGTCTGCCGGTGGAGACGGTGGAAACGCGGTTAGTGCGAGCCCGACGGCTATTGCGTGAAATGTTGCACGGGAAAGTGGACGTATGAACGACGGTTCGCCCGAGCTGGAAAGGCTGATCTCGCGCTACCTCGACGGCGAGGCGACGCCGGCCGAACGGCGCGATCTCGAATCGCGCGCCAATGCCGACGCGGCGATCCAGTCGCTCCTGGCCGAGACGGCCGCCATCGATCGCGAGGTCGGGCGCGCCATGCGAATCGCCATGCGGCGCACCCTACCGCTGCCGGCGCGGCGCGTGAAAAAGGTGCATTGGATTCAGGCCGTCGGTTTCGCGGCGGCCGCTGCGTGCATCGGGCTCGTGTTCTGTCTGAGCTCGCCGAGGCCGAGCAATGGACCGAAGCACTCGGCTCAAAGGCCGCAGCCGCCGGCCCCGGTGCGCGCGTCGTGGTTCGCCCCACCGGAGCGCCCGGTGGACGTGGTCGAGCAGGTGGACCCGGCCGACGTCCGCCCACAGGTGCGGTGGCGTGATACCGACCGCCACTGGATCGTTATTCCTGCCCGGCAGAAGGGGCAATTTCTACTGATTCAAATGGACCGGCTGCGCACGCGAGCCATCCGGATCCAGGACGACTTCTGAGAGGAGTATTTCAATGATGACCGTATCGAGTGGGCTGACACTGATCCTGCTCGCACAAGCCGTGACAGGGTGGGCGCTGTCCAGGCCGCCCGCGGCGCAGCCCGGCGATAGCGTACACCTGGTTCGGTTTCAGCCAGGCCCGCCTGCGCCGCCGGACGCCGACCCGCCGACCGTGATCAGTT
>JAGPEO010000274.1 GCA_018056925.1 Phycisphaerae bacterium | reverse complement strand
TTCGTGCGGCAGGCGTGCAGCGCGCTGGTCGATGAACTTCTGCGGGCCGGTCCGGTGATCGACCTGAAACCGATGTCGAAGTTCCCGGTGATCCGCGATCTGTTCACCGACCGTTCGCGCATGTTCGACGCGCTGAAGAAAGTCCGGGCCTGGATTCCGGTTGACAGCTACGCCCCGCTCGGCCCCGGGCCGATAGTGCCGCCGGAAGTAAACGAGCGGCGCTACGAGTTGTCGCGCTGCATGACTTGCGGCTGCTGCCTGGAGGCGTGCCCGCAGATCAACCCACACAGCGACTTCATCGGCCCGCAGGTCATTGGGCAGGTGGTGCTGTTCAACATGCACCCGACCGGGGCGATGACCGCGAGCTACCGCAACGAGGCGATGATGGGACCGGGCGGCATCACCGGCTGCGGCAATGCGGAGAACTGCGTCAAGGTCTGCCCGAAGGACGTGCCGCTGACGTGGGCGATCGGCAAGCTGGGGCGCGATACGACGACGCACGCGTTCAAGCGCTGGCTGATGAGGTGAGCACGAGAATCCGTCGGAGCATCGCCATGAGCATCCCGTACGTGCCTGGAGAGCCGCTTAGTTGCGAACAGATTCGCCAGTTGGACGCGTTGGCCATTGAGCAGATCGGCGTGCCGGGCATTGTGCTGATGGAGAACGCCGGGCGCGGCATCGCCGAGTTTGTGTATGGGTGTCTGGTTAATCCGGCCGCTGATCGGGTGCTCATACTGTGCGGGGCTGGCAATAATGGCGGGGACGGGCTGGTGGTAGCCCGCCACTTGCGCAATGCGGGCGTGCCGGTAACCGTGGCGCTGTCGGTGCCGCCCGAGAAGCTGAAGGGCGACGCGGCCACGAATATGCGGATCGTCGAGCACATGGACATCCCGCGCCTGCACGCCTTTGAGGCGGCCGGCTTGGACAAGGTGCGCGCCGAAGCGCAGCATGCCGCGATTATCGTGGATGCACTGCTTGGGACCGGCTCGCGCGGGGCGCCGCGCGGCGTGATGGCCGAACTGGTCGAGATTGCCAACGCGGCGCCGCGTGCGCGACGCATCGCCGTCGATATCCCGTCGGGGCTGGACGGTGACACGGGGCAGGCGAGCCAGCCGTGCTTTCGAGCCGACGCGACCGTGACAATGGTGGCGGCCAAGGCCGGATTTTCGGCGCCCTCCGCCGCAGCGTACGTCGGGCGGGTAGTGATTGTGGGCATCGGCGCCCCTCGGACGGTGATTGCGCCGGGGCGTGTTCAGTAAGCGCAGCTCAGGGGCCATTTCCCGGATTGCGAAAACTCCCCAGCACCGATTTAAGGTGCCGGGATTTCAACGCAGCAAAGGCGAGAGCGTTACTCGGATTCGGCGTACAGAATCTCCGCGCTCAGGGTCGGCTTCCGCGCCTGGAGCTAAGTCACTGTCCCACAACGAGATGCGCTGGCATGGCCGCGTCCTAGGGTCGAAATCCGAACGGACACGTTGCCTGTCCGAGACATCGCGCGCCTGGGGGCTAATGTTATTCGACGAGATTCAGGCGAGCCGGACGTCATGCCGGCTTGGGCCGGCTCGAGGTCACAGGAGGCGCGAATGCAATCGGCCAAACTGCCACGTACGGGGTTAGTCTGCCTGATGCTGGGCGCGATGCTGGCCGGTTGTCCGAGGAATGGCGAGCGCGATCCCGGCGACGGTGAGCAGGCGCGGTCGATCACGGTCACCCAGCCGGCTGACGGAGCGGCAAAACCGACTTACCCCGGCGGCAGCACTCTGGCGATCCGATGGAGCAGCACCGGCGCTATCGCCAACGTGCGGGTCGAGTTGCTTTACGATGCAAGCGCTTCCGGCAGCCCCGATCGCTCGCTGCTGACGACCATTGCCGACTTAACCGAGAATGACGGGGCGTACGACTGGGTCGTACCGGTCTCATACCGTGTTTTTCCCGGTCAGTGCGTCCGTGTCAGCGACGCGGATGACGCAGGTGTGTTCGGGCTGAGCTGTGAAATCACGGTGGGGGACGACCTCTTGACGCCGGATGCGCCAACCCAGCCTAGCCCTGCCAACGGCGCAGTTGATATTCCTGTAGAGTTGAAACTCGACTGGAGCGATGCCGCGCGGGCCACGTCCTATGACGTGTACTTCGGCACAACTAATCCGCCGCCGCTGGCCGGCAACACCGTTACCAGCGATTGGCCCCTCGCGAAGCTGAGCCACGGCACAGCCTATTACTGGAGCGTGGTCGCCACGAACAGCGCCGGTTCAACGCCGGGGCCGATCTGGTCGTTTACTACGCTGCCGGACAAAACGGAACCGAGTCCGCCTGAGCCGCCAATAAAGCTGCCGGACACACCCGGCGCGCCCTCGCCCGCCGATGGCGCCGGCGACGTGTCGGTGGAGTCCGATCTTTACTGGGAGGTTGCGGCAGGCGCGACTTCTTATGATGTGTATTTCGGAACGGACAATCCGCCGCCACTCATGGGCAACACCAGTGCAAGCAAGTGGACGCTCGCAACATTGAGTTACAGCACGACCTACTACTGGAACGTGGTCTCCAAGAACAGCGCGGGAACGGCGGCCGGCCCCATCTGGTCGTTTACGACCGGGCCGCCTCCGCTGGTTGCGCCGGATGAGCCCTCGGGGCCAATTCCGCCCGACGGCGCAGGCGACCAGCCTCTGGATTCATGGCTCGACTGGGACGACGCCGCCCACGCCGAGTCGTACGACGTGTACTTCGGGACGAGCGATCCGCCGCCGTTTGTGGGCAACACCGTCTTCAGCGACTGGACGCCGGCGAAGCTGCAATACAGCACGACCTACTACTGGAGCGTGATCGCCGGCAACGGCGTGGGCCAAACGCCCGGCCCCACCTGGTCGTTTACGACGCAGGCGGCCACGGCGGGCGAAATGGTCTTCATTCCGGCGGGCGAATTCCAGATGGGCGACGCCTTCGGCGAGGGCACCAGCGCGGAACTGCCCGTACACACAGTCTATGTGGACGGCTTCTATATGGATGTGTGCGAGGTCACGAACCAGCAGTATGCCACGGCTTTGAACTGGGCCCTCGCGCAGGGCGGGCTGATTTCAGTGAGTGGCGGCATGGTGTACCAGGCCGGCGGCGGACATCCTTATTGCCACACGAATACAAGCTGGTCGATCAGCCGCATTACGTGGGATGGCAACGAGTTTGGCGTAGTGGCGGGCAAGGAACACCACCCGATGGCCGCGGTAAGCTGGTATGGAGCGGCGGCGTACTGCAACTGGCGCAGTGCGATGGAGGGCCTGGGGGTGTGCTACAACCTGTCCACGTGGGAATGCGATTTCGACGCGGCCGGTTACCGTTTGCCGACGGAGGCGGAGTGGGAAAGGGCGGCGCGCGGCGGCGCGGCGGGACACCGCTATCCGTGGTCCGATCAGGACACGGTTCAGCAGGCCCGGGCCAACTACTGGAGCACAGCGTCTTTTCCGTATGATACCAATCCGACCTCTGGCGATTCTCCACTATGGGGTGCGGGGCCCGAACCCTATACGAGCCCGGTCGGGTTCTTCACCGGAGCGCTGCAATTACGAACGGACTGGAACTGGCCCGGCGCAGCCGACACGTACCAGACAAGCAATGGGGTCAACGGCTACGGACTGTGCGACATGGCCGGCAACGTCTGGGAATGGGTCAATGACTGGTATCACAGCGCCTATTACGAAATCAGCCCGTATGACAACCCGCGCGGGCCGGAGTCGGGCACGTGGCGATCGATGCGCGGCGGGAGTTGGGACGACAGCGCTTTCGGCTGCCGCGTGGCCAATCGCGGAAAGAACGAGCCGGACGACCCGGATATCGATGATGGGTTCCGGTGTGTGAGGAAGTAAATCTAGCGCCGGCGGCGGCCGCGCGCCAGCCCGATCAGCGTCGCAGTCAGTAGCAGGGCGCTGGCGGGCGCGCAGGCGCCAGGAGCGGCTCTTTCGCTGTCGCAAGCGCCTTCATCCACTTGGCCGTCACAGTCGTCGTCCAGCTCGTTGCAGTTCTCCACTGCGCCCGGGTAAATGTCGGGATTCGCGTCGTCGCAATCGTCGGAGGCTTCCACGTAGCCGGCCGGTCGCTGAGCGGCCCGCACGGCCTGGTTCAAATCGCCATGACCGTCGCCATCGGCATCGCGGTACCAATAGGCGCAGGGGTTGGGCGTGCACACCGTTGCGTCTCCCAAATAATCCCCGCGGCAGTCGGCTTGTGTTGAGATTGTACAGGCCGTCCCGTCGCAGCATGCGCCGGTCCGCGCGCAGGGGTTTGGTGAGCAATCGGTCCAGTTCCCCCAATACGTGCCATCGCACTCCGCCTTTGTTGATATCGTGCATTCACCGGTAATGGCGCAGCAGGCACCGGTCGGCCCGGGGCACGGGTTGGGGCTGCAGTCCGTTCCGTCCCCCCAATAGGTCCCTAAGCAACCAACTTCCGTCGTGATGCTGCAGACGCCCGCGACGTAGCAACAGGCGCCGGTGGGCGGGGGACACAGGGTGGTCGTACAGTTGGTCCCGTCGCCCTGGTAGACGCCCGCGCACTCCGCTTCGGTTGAGACCGTACAGGCAGCGCTGCTATCGCAACAGGCGCCGGTCGGCAGCGGCTGCGGACACGGGTTGGGCGAGCAGGAAGTGCCGTCGCCCCAGTAGGTTTCGCCGGGGCCGGTGCAGTCGGCCTCTACTGTCACCCGGCATGCGCCGGTGTCACCGCGGCAGCAAGCGCCGCCCGGACAGTCCGGGTCGACCCACTGGCAGCCGCAGTCACAGTCGCCGTCGTTCGCCCATGAAGGGTCGCAATTGCCCTCGCTGATTGTGCCGATCCAGCACCAATCGCACTCCGGCCCGCAGCGCACACAATCGGTCTCGGCGCAGGTCAGCCCCTCAAGAGGGGCGTAGCCCATGTTCCAGCACTCTTCAAAAGTCAGGTTGTCGATGCACTGGCCGCCTTGTAATGGCAGGCAGCACGCCCCGGTGGGCGGCGGGCCGAAGCAATCCAGCGAATCCTCGAACTGGCAGCCGCAGTCGCACAGACCGTCGCCTTCCCATGCGGGGTCGCAATCGCCCTCCATGATGGTGCCCTCCCAGCAGAGGTGGCACTCCGGCGCACAGCGCACGCAGTCGGTCTCGGCGCAGGTCTGCCCCTCAACATATACCCCGATCTCCAAGGTCCGGCACTCATCGGAAGTAAGGCCGTCGAAGCACTCGCCCTGGAATGGCGAGCAGCACGCCCCAGCGGACCACGAACCCTGGCAATCCTCCGTGTCTTCGAACTGGCACCCGCAGTCACACGGCCCATTGCCCTCCCATTCGGCAGGGCAGCCGCCCTCAAACATCGTCGCGGTCCAGCACCGGTCGCAGCCGGGGCAGCGAATGCAATCGGTCTCAGCGCACG
>JAGPEO010000273.1 GCA_018056925.1 Phycisphaerae bacterium | reverse complement strand
CTAGTGGCCCCATCGCCCACCCCCGGCCAAGCCCCGCATTATCGCCACCCCAAGCCCGGCCGGCAACCCCGCGTTAACCGCGTCAATGTTGTCAAAGTTGGGCGTCGACGTTGGCTACCAACGTTGGGTGCCCACGTTGGGCGCCCGCGTTGGGCGCCCGCGTTGGGTGCCATGCCCAAGCTCTAAGCGCGGGCATGCCAGCCGTAAGAATCGTGCGCCCATTCCAGCCGGGCGAACCATGCGACTGTCGTGCCCGAGCAGCAAGCGCGGGTGCCAGACGGGAGCCCGCTGCTCTATTACGCACCCGCAAGCGCTGTTCTCTCACGCACCTGCCGCGCCCGATGCGGCGGCTTGCGGACCGTTCACGGATTCCCGCAGTGCGGCCTCGGCGGCGGCCGGGTCAATCTCGATGCCCAGCACTTTCTTCACGGCCGCCGCGACCGTCGCGCCCAAGGCGGAAACGCCCGACTTGGCAGCCGCCTTCACGTCCTCAGGCAGCGTGTTTTCCAATCCGCCCACCCACATGCCCTGGGCCTGCCCCTGGAAGAAGGCGCGGGACATGCGCTCCACCGCGGTCGGGTCGCCCCAGAAGGTCATCTTGGCGTTGGCCAGGTCCTCGCCGAACGCCCGCGCCGCGCTCCAAGTACATGTACAGAATCCCAATATCCACCGGACCGGCACGTCGCACATGCTCCCAGCGATTGCGCGCCAACAGCCAATTTTCGGGTTGATAAGCCTCCGGGCGTGGCTCGACCGCCCACATTCTAATGACGTCCAGCGGCAGAACCTCCCTGCCGCCGCAACAGGCTTGCTCGACGCGCAACGTGCCGTGCTCCGCGTTTGTGACGGGCCGAAACCACCCGCCGCCATCCAACCGCAGCCCGGCCACACAGCGCCCAAGGTACTTGCGCGAGTTCGCCAGACAAATGATTTCAAATGCTCTGGCGGCCACGATACACCGTCAACTATTTGCCACGCACCCTACAGGTGCGTGATGGACACATCCGGCCAGTTCCGCTGCAAATACTCAGCCACCAGGCGCCGGTGGCAGTGTTCGGCCGTCGGCTCGCTGCACAGCAGCACGGCGGGCACGCTGAAAATGGCGGGATCAAGCGTCTTTGCAATCCGGCGCTGTTTCAGTAGTGCGAGGAACTGCCGTTCGTACTCGTCCCAGGAAATTTTCTTCTTCTTGATACCTTCCAGGATTTCCGGGCTCGGCGCCAGTTGAGGTTCGTGTAGGTACTCCGCCCCGCAGATGCGGTCCAGGAAGAAGATCAGATCGTCCTTCTTCGTGAACCCGGCGAGCTGGGACGAGTTGTTCAGGCGCACGTCTATCAGGCGCCGAATTCCCGCAGCGCTCAGGGCTCCGAAGAACTCTCGGGCTGACTTCTGCGTAAAACCGATCGTGTAGATTTCCACGGGGCAGGCTCCATGTAATCAAACAGCTCGAGTTGCGCGGAGCGCGCACGGTTCAGCAAGTCTTCATAAGATACGCGCGAGCCGTCACCACGTATGTGAATCACCGTGTGACCGCCCTCAGCCAGCACGCGTGCGATCAGCAGATGGCGGTGGCAGGTGGCCGGGTCGTCTTCGCCGCACATGATCGCCGTCAAGCGCGGCCCGGCCGCCTCCAGAAGACGCTCAATCCCGGCCTGGAACCGAGCCGAACGGGCGATCTTGTCATACAAGACGTAGCCGGCTGCATCGTAGAATTCCGTTTCTTCCGGCCGCCCGCCCAACTCAGCGCCGAGGAATAAATACTGGACACCCGATGCCCGCAAAGCCCGCGTCAGAGGCTCCTTGTCGAAATGCGGACAGTAGCCCGATACCGGCTTCGAACGCACGTCCACCAGCACCTGCACCCCCGACTTGCGCAGCAGACCGATGAAGTCCTCGATGGTGTGATTCGAATGTCCAATAGTATATATGACCACTTCGGTCCCCGTTCCGGACAAAAGTCATGCCCATGATAGCCCCGCCCCAGCCGCACTCCAAGACCTTATTTGGCGCGCCGCGGTTGCCTTGCCCTTCGCACTACCGCGCTGCAACGACGCCGGCACGTCCCCCGGCCTTCGCCCATTCTCACCCGGTGGGTGGAAGCAGCTCATCCAGCCGCGCCGCCCACAGGGTGTAGCCGGCGTCGTTGAGGTGTAACCCGTCCTCGGCCAGTTCGCGCCGCAGCTCACCCGCGGCGTCTACAACTTCACTGTAAAAATCCATGTGCATACAGGCGTACTTTTCGGCCACTTGCCGCACGTGTGGGTTAAACTCGCGAATGTACGGGTTCAGGCCGGTGTAACGGCTGCGCGTCGGAAGGACGTTGACAATGAGCATAGGCGTCTGCGGCAAGCGCCCGCGGATGGTCGCCACGACGCGCTCGTACGCGGCCATGATGGCTTCCATCGGCGGCCGGCCGTTTTCCCATAGCTCCCCCAAGTCATTCGCGCCATTCTCAAAGACGATAAAGCTCGGCTCGCAGTTGAAAACAGACACGTCCAACCGATGCAAAATACCGGTCTTGCCGATGCCCAGGCGATCGCCGGCAATGCCGCGGTTCACGAAGCGGCGCCCCGGCAAGTAGTGATTGGTGTCAAACCATTCCAGGTGCGACGAGCCCAACAGCACAATCCCCCCCGGCTGGACCTTCTCGCACATGAACTCCCGGACGCGCTCGTGATAGTGCCTGACTGCGTGCATTGCTTCGCCGAAACTCCAATCAGGTATACACGCCGCCCAGCTTTGCGGCCGCGTAGTAATGACTACAGATTGCTTCCGAGCTCCGGCCGGACAACGCCATCCCCAGTGCCCCAATCTGGCACATTCCGACCCCGTGCCCCCAGCCCGCGCCGCGCAGCACGATCGCGCTGAGCCGCCCCGCGGCGTCGCGCTCCGGCCGGACTGCAAACGCGCTGCTATAGAGAAACGTGCGATGTAGAGCCTGGCGAATGCGGTATTCGCCGTCCAACCGCGAGCGGACCGGCTGGCCCTGGGCGTCGAGCCAGTCGATCTGCACGGCGTAGGCGCGCCCGCTGGCCCCGCGTGCGCGGACGTGGATGTCGCGCAGTTCTGTCAGGCCGGCGGCATCCGTCAGATTCGCCCGCAACAGCTCTTCAAGTTCAGCGCGCGTATATCGCACGATCCAGCGAAAGTAGTCGCCGACGGTGTCCACGCGCCCCAGGTAGCGGCTTAGCGAATCAGGCGCAACTACGTTCGGGCTGCAATAGGCCTGCGTCTGGTCGAGCCACGCGCCGTCCAGGTATTCCTCCAGGTTCGCATCGCTCACGGGGAAGAACCGCCGGTCGGGCGCATCGGGCGGCGCATCCACGATCGGCCTGATGCCCGGCTTGTCGAGGCCCCACACGGCCCAGGGCGTCTCGGTGACGCCGCCGCAGCACTTCGAATAATTCGCGTCAAGGATAGAGCAGGACCGGTGCGTGTCGCCCCGACGCGCCCCATTGGCCCTCCCTCGCGCTTCGGGCTCGGATGGCGCCCGCGCTTCGGGTCGCGAGCAAGCCTCTTGATCCCTCGATCCCTCGATCCCTTCATCCTTTGCCCTCGCTGGCGCTTCGGGCTCGGATTGATCGGCCCGCCCTCCCGCTTCCGGCTCGGATCCGTCGCGCCTTTCCGCGGGGCTCAGCAGCACGACCCCGCGCGTGTCGTGCACCGCCGCCAACGCGGTCGCGGTCAGCCCGCCGATGCCCTGGTAGCGCTGGCAGCAATCGTCGTTACACCGGTCAAACGGCTCGCCACGATGCTTGGGCTCGGTCATGGCCAACAACCACGAGCGTGCGACGATGGCCTGCGCTTTCAGAAATTCGAGCGGGCAGGCCGCGCTCATTTCGGCCGTAATCACGCCCGCCAGGTAGGTTTCCAGCGGCAGCACGTTGACCAGCACGACGCCGTGGCGGCCGACAGACAGCTCCAGCGTGCCGGGCAGGATCTGCGAAACGCGCTTTTCCCAGTGAAACCCGCGGCCGGCAGGCACGTCGCGCAGCAGAATACCCGCCTCGCAGTCGCCCGGCTTGCTCACGCGCAGGTCATCGGCGACCGGCGCCGCGTGCAGCCGCAGCGAAGGCACGGTGCGCGCGGCTTGCCCGCTGATGCGGAGCGACAGAGCAGGCCGGGCATGGCGGACTTCGATCTCGGTGCCCGGTTCGATCACCACGTCTGGCCCGCCTGGACTGCCGAGTACGGCGGGGCCTCGGACGGGGGTCAAATGGACGGCCGCGGCTGCATCGCCGTCGAGGAAGATGCCCACACGCACCGCCGGCTCGACGGCCCTGGCGAGCGTCCAATCGCGCAGGCCGACTATTCCGTGCTCCACTTCCATGCGGGCAGGATATCACGCGGGCAAAGAATGTGGGACCATAGCGGGCAGGAATGTAGGGCGGGCCGAAGCAAACCGGGCCTCCCACCGTCCTCGGGGCGGGCGCGGCGCTGTTATAATGCGCGCAGATATCATTTATACCTCGGTCCGCGGCCGCCAGCCGCTCGCAGGTGTGCAGCTTCAGGACTTTCAAACGCTCGTCGAGCATTACGCAGATGAAATCGCTCAGAAATGGATCGATTACTTCGTGCTCCACCACCGTGTGCAGGCGAAGGTGCTGACCAGGAGGATTAAATGAGTATCGGCGAAAGCGCGCCGATCTTCTAGAACGCGCCGAGCACGCGGGCGAGTTCAGAATCCGCCTCGCATTCAACGATGGCACGGTGCGCACCATCGATTTCGAGCCCTTTCTCCGCCGGTCGCGCAATCCTCTGATTCAGGCCTACCTCGACCCGGGCCTGTTCTCCGCGTTCTCGATCAAAGAGGGTGACCTGGTCTGGGGCGATTACGACCTCTGCTTTCCCATCGCCGACTTGTACGACGGGCGCCTGTGAATCGCGCCCGAGAACTCCCGCGCGGAAAGCCTCGGGCTGCGCGGCGGCAACGGCGTCCATCCGGCAAGCTCCGCGTCAAATGTCTCGCTCTTCGGAATGGGACCGAAGACGATTCGCATACATTGTCATACGCAGACGGAGCAAGCCGCACGCAATAAGCGGAACTTGCTCCGTCGACAAAAACTGGCATGGCCTGCGCTGGGGCTCGGATCAACCGGAACCAGCGCGATCCGCACTATTTGCGCGATTTCTTCGCAGCCTTCGCCTTCTTCGCGCCAGCCTTGGCCCGAGCCGCCGGCTTGGACTTCGCCGCCGGTTTGGCCGGGCGTTTGGCCGCCGACGCCGCTTTCTTGCTCGTGCCGCGCGGGGCTTTGCCCTTCAATGGACTCGGCCCCGATTCAATCGCCGCCTGCGCCGCCGCCAGTCTGGCAATCGGCACGCGGTACGGCGAGCAACTCACGTAATTCATGCCGACACGATGGCAGAACTTCACACTCTCCGGGTCGCCGCCGTGCTCGC
>JAGPEO010000272.1 GCA_018056925.1 Phycisphaerae bacterium | reverse complement strand
TATCGGTCGCGCTGCGGTACAGGACGAGCGTTTCGTGCCCGGCCGCGCCCAGCGTGCGGGCGAAGTTGTCCACGTAGCGCCCGATTCCGCCGGCATGTTCATGCGGCAACTCGGACGTGACGATCCAAACGCGCATTCCTCACCTCCCGCTTCGTAACTGCGCTTCCAGTTCCGCAATGCGTTGGTTTTGCTGATGAATGTAGCGGTTCTGGCGTTCCCACACGGTGGCCAGGCGTTGCGCCTCCGCCCAGGCTTTCTCGCGGTCCACTTCCAGCTCCCGAATGCGGGCTTCCAGCGCCTGCCACTGCTTGCCCACTCGTGTGCTTTCGCGCCAAAGCCATTGCGCCTGCTCGTGGTATGCGACCGTCAGTTGCGCCAAGAAGGTGCTGAGCATCTGCAAACGCGAGCGCTGGTACTCCACACTGCTTGCGGCGCTGTTGTGAGCCGAGCCGAAAGAGAAGCCGGCGGCGTCGAAAACTGGCTCCATCGCGGTCTACTCCAGATATCCCAGATCCGCCAGCCGGCGGCGGATGGCGTCCTGTTCCTCGGACTTGATTTCCTCGCGCTGGCATCCCGGCGGCGGCGCGTAGGAACTCACCGGCGGCAGCCCGCGCGGCGCACCAGCGTGCAGCAGACCGGGGACCGCACCACCGTCAAGACTGGCCGTGGGTGGGATTCCGACCAGGTCGTAAATGCTGGGTGCGATGTCCAGCAGACTGACCCCATCAACGCGGCCGCGCCGCGCGCCGCCCGAAACAATCAGTACAGCGGGTTCGGCGTGATCGCCGCGGCACAGGTCGGCAATGTGCTTGACTTGCGTCGCGTCGGCTGCCGTGGGATTAGTCCGGAAGCCGTGATCGGACAGAACGATCAGCCGATCGCCGGGTCCTAGTTGCGCACGGATTTCGCCCACCCAGGCATCCGCGTGGGCATAGGCCCGGTCAATCACCTCGCCATAGGCGTGCTGGAAACTTGGTGCGAGCGAATGGCCCTCCGTCCAAAATCCATGCGAAACGAAGTCAATCGTACGATAGTAGATTGTCGCCAGGGTCCAGTCCCCGCGCGGCAGCTCGCGCAGCAGTAGCCGGTGAAAACGCTCATCCCGAATGACGGGGTAAATCAAACGGTATTCGAGCAAGCGGCGCTCATTCGCATCCCCCTCCCCGGCCAGCAGTCGCGTAATGCTCTGCGGCGACAAGGATGTGAATTCTTTCAGGATGCGCTCGGCTGCCTTGCGCAGCTCGGCCTGCTCCGGGGCTGCTTGGCAGACCTGCTCGATCCCGACGTCGGTGCCAAGCCGGCCCTGCCCGCGCCGGTATGCGGCATAGTCTGGCGCCCCCAGCGCCCGCGCCAATTCATCCAGCCGTTCGGCCGGCCAGACCGCGCTCGGGTCATCCACGTCGCCGAAGAGATCGCTCACCATCAGCCCCTGAAGCGCCGTCGCCGGATGAGTGACGTAATAGCCGAACACCAGGCTGGTGTGCTGGTACTGGCTGAGCACGTCCCACATCCGCGGCGTGCGCACATGGCGGCTGGCAAACAGCGGCGGCTGAGTGGGTGACTCAAACAGGTTCAGGAACTCAAACACGCCATGCTGGAAGTAGTACTGCCCCGTCGCGACGGTGGTCCATAAAGCAGGCGAGTTCAGACCGTTCCGCAGATTCGCCAGTACCGGTACGCAGGGCGTGACGGCCACTTCGGCGTACGCCCCGGTTTCGAGCAGTTCGGCGAACACGGGCAGGCGCCCGGCTGAAACGCCGGCGCGCAGCCGGGACCAATCCAGCCCGTCAATTCCCAGCAGCACGACGCGCTCACCCACGTCGGGTCTCCTCGTCCGGCATCAGCTCACAGTGCACCTGCGGGTCAGTGAAGACCAGGCCGTCGATTTCGCGCTTGTCGGGCGGGATGACGCGCACCGCCAGCGCATCGACGCGCCGGTGCAGGAAACGCTCCCCATCCGCACCCAGGGCCGCGACGCCATTGTTCAGGTAATAGGTGCCCGGAGAGACGTTCAGCCGCAGGCGAAAACGCAACACCGCCACCTGTCCGGCGGCAACGTGCTCCGTGCGCCAGCCCAGGTGAACGTTCGATACTCCACACAGGTGGATGCCCTCTTTGGTCTTAAGCATCAGCCCGAAGCGGACGCCGCGCGCTTCCTGGAAGAATCGCACGCGATATCGCACCTCAAATGGCCGTCCGGCGACGAGCACACTGGCCGGAACACCGTTTTCATCACAAGTGTGCGCATCAAATATCTCCGCTTCGCCGGTGCCATAGACCACTTCCGAAACGCTCTTGACCTCCGGGTCAGCATACGCGACCCGCGGCGCTTCCGGCTCACCGTTATCGCCCGGCGAAACGTCGCTCTCTTCGGCCAGCGCCTGCTCGGCACAACCGGCGACCGCCCGCAGGCGGCGGCGCGTCTCCGCGAATTGCTGCGGCGAGCAGTAGAGCAGCTTCTGGTAAACGTCCACGACCGCCTTGCTCGCCCCGTGCGCTACCAACTCGCCGTGATCGAGGAGCAGCGCCCGATCGCACAATTGGACCACGGTTTGGCTATTGTGCGTGACAAAGAGGAGCGTTCCCTTAGCCCGCCGGAAGTTCTCCAGCCAGGCGTAACACTTGCGTGCAAATCCCTCATCACCCACCGACAATGCTTCGTCCACGATGAGCACGTCAGGCGCCAGGAGCGCCTGCACCGCGAACGCCAGCCGCACCACCATACCGGTCGAGTACGTCTTGATCGGCTGGTCCAGGAAATCCCCGATGTCAGCAAAATCCGCGATCTGATCGAACCGGGCCTCGATTTCGCGCCGCGGCAACCCCAACACCGCGCCGTTAAGGTACACGTTCTCGCGCCCGGTGAATTCCGGATTGAAACCCGAACCCAACTCCAGCAGGGCGTGAACCCGGCCGCGCACACTCACCTCGCCGCTGTCGGGCCGCAACGTGCCGGCAATGATCTGCAGGAGCGTGCTTTTACCCGAACCGTTACGGCCAATAATGCCGATCGACTCCCCCGGTGCCACTTCGAAGGAAATGTCCTGCAGCGCCCAGAATTCGCGATAGAACTTGCGGCGGCCGCGATAGAGAGTTTGTTTGAGGCGGTCGATCGGGCGGGCGTATATCTCGTAACATTTGCCGACGCCGCGGACGGTGATGGCCGGCGCGGCGGATTCGCCCGCTGCCGCAGGCACGGTGGGTTCGGGCGCAGGCGCGGCGGGTTCGGGCGTAGCCGCAGGCGCGGCGTGCCCGGCCGAAACCTGGCCCACGACAGGCTTCGCCTCCGCCGCGGAGCGATTTCGGGCGACGGTAGCGCACTCGTTGCTTGTAGTTTCGCTCATTCCAAAACGCCGCGCCGCGGGCGGTTTGCCCACGCTGCCTAGTCCTCCGGCCGACTAATAATCGCCGAAAAGCGGGCTTGCTTCAACTTGGCACTGCTGGCCCGGGCGGACCTGGCGCGCGAGCCGCGCTTACTCAAAGCCGGCCAACTGCTGGCGTGAGACTTCGCGGCGCATGCCCAATAGCGACTTGATCTTCATGACGCGCACGAAGAACCAGCGCACGTAACGCCACAGCAGCGGGCCGATTTCGACCGACAGCTTACGCAGGTAAAGCTGGCGATAGCGCCCGGCCTGCTGCAGCCGCATCTTGGCGCTCGTCTGCCGATGGAATTTCTCGACGGCGGCGCGGGGTACGAGGCGCGCCGCGGCGCGATTAGGACCGTTGAGTTCGGGCACGTACGCCCCCTGCTCGCGCAGGTACTCCGCGTAGGCGTAGGAGAAATCGCCGAAGGCCACGCGATGCGTCTGCGACTCGACAACCTCCTCGGGCGTCACCGGCGTGCTGACGATGCGTTTTTGCTCGGCCAGGCGCGACATGGTCTGCACGGCCGCCTTCGAGCGGCAAATCACGAGGCTGATGCCGGTCTTGGTGTGCACCGTGCTCGGCAGCCACGCGTCGCCGACCACCAAGTCGGCCAGCAGGTTCGTATGGTTGATGCAGAGGTGGCAGCGCGGGATGTTGAACGAGCGGTCGAACGCCACCTGATACGAGAAGTTGATCCGGCGATGAACGCGGTACTCGCGCTGCGGAGTGCGGATGCGCAGCCTGCCGACGGGGCCGCCGCCACGGAAGGCAATATCCTCGATGGAATCGAAGTCGATGTTGTGGTACGCGCAGATGGCCCGAATCGCGTGGTGCGTGTACTGCCAGCCGCAGAGCAACCCAATGGTCGCGTGCAGGCGTTCCGCCAGTTCCGGCCGGCAGCGAAAGATGTAGCTATAAATGCCTTCGAGCTGGCACGGCGTGGCCACCAGCACGAAGCGGCCGCGGTTCTCGCTTAGCAGTCGAAGCGCACCGTCAAACCGCACGGCGTGGTAAATCGAGCCGGGCAGGCGGTCGACGTCATCCGGGTCGCGGATCAGCCGCGGCTCAAAGTCCAGGCCGCGCACATGCTGCAGGGCGATGGCGCCATCAACCTCGTCGCGCGCCAGGTACTCGCGCAGCAGTTCCTTGATCACACCGCCTGAACTGGCGGCGACATTCCGTTCCCGGTCCGTGCTCTGCGCCAGCAGTACTTGTTCAATCACGCCCAGCGGCCCGACGGGCGCTTCGCCAAAGCGCCGCGCTTGCAGTCCGGCATAGTCGACGCGCACCCCCGGGCAGACCGCGGCCGCGGCCGCCGTACCGGCAGCGCTCGGTTCGAACATCTGCCGTGTCGCGTTGAAGACCAGTCTTTGTTCCGGGTCTGCGTGCACGCAGGCGCCGCAGCCGATGCACATCCCGTGCGCCGCGACCGTGCTGAGATTCGGACCGCCCGCCGCGCTCATCCCGGTACGTGCTCCAGTTCCCGGCTGGGCGCCGCGGCCGGGGCCGTCGCGCGCCGTCCCAGCAGCAACGCCACGCCGGCACAGCCCGCCTCGGCCAGCGTCATCCACAAGCGGGTCAGCAGTGCCGCCGCGACCGCAATGCCCGGCGGCAGTACCGTCGCCAGCAACGCGGTCATCACGCCTTCACGCACTCCCAGCCCGGCCGGCGCGAAGATCGCCAGAATGCCAATGATGCCGGCCGCCGCAAACGTGCCGGTAAGAAAGACATAAAGGTGAGCCGGCGCGGCCGTCAGGGCTCCCAGCAGCAGGTGAAATCCCAGCCCCAGCCCGAGCCAGTTCACCGCCATCAGGGCCGTCCAACCGGCCACGTCGTGCCAGCGCACGTTCAACACAATCGGCGACCGGCCGGCCATGCGAAGCCCGATATTCATCAGCCGCCCCAGCACGCCGGGATGCGTGGCGATGATCAGCCCCGCGACCAGCAGCGCCGCAGGCGCCGCCAGTGCACCAATCCGGGCCGGACCCCAGGTCCACAGCATGCCGACCACCGCTATCAGCAGCGCTGCCAGCGCCGCGCAAGCGGCCTCCAGCAGAAAGCACGCCGTCACCTGCGCCGAACGCACGCCGTTGGACTGGTACATGTAAAGC
>JAGPEO010000271.1 GCA_018056925.1 Phycisphaerae bacterium | reverse complement strand
TAGGATGCAGGTGATTGCTGATCTGTGCGTCGTTCCGCTGGGAGTTGGGTTGTCAGTTTCAAAGTACGTGGCGGCCTGCGAGCGCGTGCTGGCCGAGGCAGGCCTGAAAACGCGGCTGCACGCCTATGGGACCAACATCGAAGGCGAATGGGACCAGGTTTTCGCCGCCGTCAAGCGCTGCCACGAAGTCGTACACGAAATGGGCGCCCCGCGCGTTTCAACCACTCTCAAGGTCGGCACGCGGACCGACCGGGCCCAGACCATGGAAGACAAGGTTCGTAGCGTCCAGGAAAAACTCGCCGGCCCCGCAACCTAGCCGCGCTTGAACCGGCCTGCAAATGCCAGGCGCGATTTCAATCTGCTTCACGGCGCCGGCTCGAAGAAGTCGGGCCAAGGTCGAGAAGGTTAGAGCGTGCCGCTCCGACGCCACCCGTCCTTAGTGCGCCGATCATGCCCGCACCAGCATGCTGGTCACCCTGCTTCGCGGGCACTCGCATTCCGTCGGGCTCTCCAATCGTAATACATCCGCGCCGCGCCAGCACCGAGCAAAATACCCACCGGCGCGGCGGCGCATGCCCCGCCGATGGCGGCATAAACGACGAATCGCACGGCCGGCGAGTCCCAGCGCCGCGGCGCGCGCAGCACGACGTCGGTGCAATCCATCTCTGACAACCGTCGCTCCCACGCCTCCCGCTCTTCGAACAACTCCAGCTTGCCCAACACGGGAGCAGGGTCCTCCTTGAGCCGCCCGTCCTCGCCGAACAACAGTTCGTAGCTGGGAAAAAGCACGAAATAAGCGTCTCGCGTCCTGCCTGCGACGATCTGACGGCCCGCCCAGAGCTCAACGACTCCCGTCAACCCCATATTCCACGACACCGCAGAGCCGCCCAGGATAAACCCGCCGTCGGGATCCGGGCGGATGTGCCAATAGCTGCCGAGCGGCACCTCGTAGTCGCCCGTCGGGTCGCATGAGCCCCATGTAGATGTCCCGAGGAGACACGAGGCCCCCACCACCGCTGCAACAATCCTATTCATTTCGCACCTTGTGTGCCGGCGGCAATTGCCAGTCGCATCATAAGCAATGCCCGCGCGCCACTGCGGGCGGCCTAGCTAGTCAGCTTTGTTGTCAACAGGCCGGCGGCGTTACGGCAGTTTGCGCGCTTGATCTGTGATCGGCGCAGACACGGGCGCCGGCGTTAACGCGAACGGGAACAGCGGCTCGCGGCTGCCGCGCAGTTCGATCGTCAGGAAACCGCGTCCGCCGGGCGGCTCTGAGGACGTGATCGCGGGTTGCGTCGCCGCCTCTGCGGCCGCCGTTTGTATCGACACTTCTGCGGAGAGAACCGGGTCGGAGAGGACCGGGTTTTCGGGCACATCCTCGTAATACACGACACGCTGGAATATCTGCCCGAGTGCGATGAACCGCCGCAGAACCTGAATCGGATCGAAGTACGGCAATGGTATTCTCTTCACCAGCGGCGTCCCGCCGCGCTCGATCAGCAAGTCCACCCAGCGAGCGTCGGGCCGGCGCGCAATCGCATCGCGAATCTCGCGGATCGGTTGAGAAGTCGCAAAACGCCGCGGCGCGTTCGGCCGCGACTGATCCCCGCCACAACCCACGATTTGATCGCCCGGCCGCAACAGGCCGTCGGCGGGCGTGTCGGGCTTAACTGCGGTGACAACCAAGCGCTGCTCTCTTGGGGCCTCCGTCACGGTCAGCCCGAGATGCACGTTGCCGCGGCCGGGCCGCTGCGCCTGCCACCAGGTTTCGCTCAGAATTTGCGGCGCGGTCTTCTGGAAGTGATCCAGCCACAGTTGGCCGAGATCCGCCAGCGGTCCCGTTTGCAGAGCGATGATGGTCTCCGTTCCGGGCGGGACCGGGCGCGTGCTGAGAGCCACAGTTTTCTGCAGGCCGGGCGCCACTTCATGCCGGGCTGCCAAAATCTGCCGCAGCCAATCCAGGTGCGAAGCCACGATCAGCGTCCCACCGTCCAGCGCCCAGCATATGTGCAACTCAGCAATCGCCGCCCCACCCGGCCGGCCGGCGAGCAGCCCGCTCACGTCCAGCAAACCCACATCAGCGCCTTCGACCTCGAGTCTGTGCACGTCCGGCACAATGACCTGCGCACCGGTCTTCAGGGCCAGCAACCCATAGAACGAAATGCTCTGCTTCAGCAGTGTCTCGAACTCGTCCTCCGCCTCCTCCGGCTGGACGGCATTGACCAGCACCGCCAGAGCAGGCACCGGCGGCGCCGGCTCCGTGCGCGATGGCGGCTCCACCACGCCGACTGCCAGGCACGTCGCCGAATCAAGCGCTTCGCTCAGCCGTGCTATAAGTCCCGACCGCTCCTGCATCGAAAATGTCAGACGCAGAATGCTGCGCTCCGGCAGGCGCGCCAGCATCCCCGGCAGATTTCGATAATCCAGATGAAACCCCCAGGCCGCGAGCGTCCGCTCCGGTAAATAGCCGACCAGTTCGGGCAGACCGCTCTGCGTCCCGTCGCAGCGCGCCGGGGCATCGCCGACCACACTGAAACGCAGCAAATGCCGCTCACGGTGCAGCGCCAGCAAGATATTCGACGCGCCGTGCAATGGGCCGGGCAAGGCCGCGCCGCAGGCGCTCGGTTTGCTGGTCGAAGCGGAACGGCCCGCGTCGCGTTCCGCCGCTTGCGCCATGGCTGGCTGTGAAGCCGCGCCCGGTGTCGAGCTGCGCAAACGCGCGAACAGAATAGCGTCCGGCCCTTCCGGCACACGCGCCAGCAAACCTCGGTACACGGCGTCCTCGGCCAGGCTGGCAGGCCCCTGCGGCCCTTCGCCGACTGCAATCACACGCGAGAACATGCCGTCCGGCACGTCCGCCGCCCCGAAGATCAGCAGGCCGTCGCATAACCCCGCGCCGAAACCGTTTGCCAAACGATAAATAGAGCTGCGGCCGGCGTCCGGCAGACGCTGCGCTTCCCACCGCCGCAACAAAGCCTCCGGTTCACTGTCCGGGCGGCAGATCACCACCCCGTCTTGAGCCCGCCCCAGTCCTTCACCTACAAAAGCGAACTGCTCACCCAGCAACTCCCGGCACGCTTCGGCCGGTTCCATCCGCAGCCCCTGGCGAATCCAAACGCGCCAGGCGTTCGCTTCCTCGAGCCGTGCCGGCTGCCCCGCCAATTCGGCCAGCGCCAGCCAGGCCTGCGGCTCGATCAGCGGCTGCAGCAGGTCAGCGACGCCGCGCCCCTCGATGTAGAGCCCCACGTCCGCGGGTGCGGAATGCGCCAGCGAATCACGCTCGGGCGCTGCCAAGCCAGTCAGGGTAAACGGCGTGGAAGTGAGAAAGACTGCAACAACAAGGATGCCGCGGCTGATTGGTATCAAATCCTGCGCTTCAACTCACTAGGCCGGCGAGCCTAAAGAGCGTGCTCGACTGTCCCAATCGGAGTGCTCTCGAGTTCTGGGGCAGCGCCGGGAATAAACACGTCGATCAGCAGATTCAGCGGATTCGCCCCATGCATTCCATCCGAGGCGCGCGCTACGTCGTCCGGCACAGGCAGCGCCGAGGCGTAACTCACGAGCTGGGTCAGGTCGGTCGCAACGTTCATGCCGGCCGCCTCGAGCTTGGCGAAAATGCGGTCCACTAGCGCCTGTCGCTCCTCGGTCTTCTTGTCCACCAGCGCATAAACCTGGTCGAGATCGCGCACCCCCTCTGGTTCAGCGGGCGTTACCGGGACCGGCTCGAACTCGCTGACTGAAGCGTCCTCGTGCCACGGATGGATAGCCAGGAACATGAGGGCCGCTGCCTGAAGCAACACGCCCGCCGCCAGCACGATGCGCCGCGGCCGCAAACGTGATGCAACCGGGCGCCGGCTCTGGATAACCCCCATCACGCGCTCTGTGAAATCATCGCTCAGCGTTGCGAGCGGCCGGTCGTTGGCCAGCACCGTTTCGACCGACTCCATGGCGATCATGGTGAGCTGGCAGCGCCGGCACCGCAGGCGATGGGCGTCGAATTCGACTCGCAGGGAGCCGGCCAATTCGCCGTCCAGGTACGCGTCGATCAGTCGTTCGAATTCTGCGCAATTCATCGCTGGGCTCTTAACATTTGGCTGCCGCTCAGGTATTCACCGGCCAGCCGCTCGTCCACCAGTTCGGCGGCCAACGCTTTTCGTAGCCGTTCGCGCGCCCGGTGTAGATGGCTCTTGACCGTTACCGCCGGCATGCCAAGCACCTTGCCGATATCGTGACAGCTCTTGCCCTCACGGTAGAAGAGCAGGACCGACGACTTCTGCGGGGTCGATAACTCTTCAACCGCGGCCCAGATCAGCTTTCGCAGCCGTCGGGCTTCCTCGCTGGTGGCCAGCGTCGCGGAGGCATCCTGCTCGTCGCAGCCGAAGCGGGCGAAATCGACTTCGCCCGATAAGGCCTTCTTCTTCCGCAGGCTGTTGAGGCTCATGCGGTAGGCGATCGTGAAGAGCCAAGTGCTGAACGCGTATTGTTCCGAATAGCTGTCCAGCGATTCGTAAGCCTTCACGAAAACTGCCTGGCAGATGTCCTCCGCCTCATGATGATCACGAACCATGCGCCATACGAAGGCGAACAAGCGTTCCTTGTACGCCTCCACCAGGTCGCGGAACGCATCGGCGTGCCCCTCGCGGGCTCGCGCGATAATGCGCTTCAGTTCGTCCGGCGACATCGCAACCTTCTTTTGGTTGCCACTTTGGGCTTCAGCCACTGCTTTCACTGCCTTATAGCTTGGCGGGTGCTGCCGGTTGCAGCAGAAACTCCTCTCCCTACAATCTAGCCCAGCCATGGCGAAAGGTCCACCCAAAGCTCCCGTTATCCGGAATAAAAAAGCCCGCTTTAATTACGAGATTCTGGAGAAACTTGAGGCCGGAATTGCTCTAACCGGTAGTGAAGTCAAGAGCTTACGTGACGGGAAAGCCTCGCTCGACGAAGCCTTCGCCATGATTCGCGAGGGCGACGTTTTCCTGCGAGATTGCAACATATCTCCTTATCCCATGGCCACTTACGATCAGCACGCCCCCACGCGCGAGCGCCGCCTCCTCTTGCACCGCCGCGAGATTCGAAAGTGGGAGGCAAAGGTCACTCAGCGAGGACTCACGATCGTCCCGCTCGCAATCTATTTCTCGGACCGTGGCATTGCAAAAGTTGAGCTGGCCTTGGTCCGCGGCAAGACGCACGAGGACAAACGCGCCGACCTGAAGAAGCGCGAACACGAGCGCGAAATGGATCGCGCCATGAAACGCCGCTGAAGCTTTCCGGACCACCCGCAATCATGCCTGGGACTTCACCAGGCATTCGCTCCCCTCAATCTCCGATTTGCGGCCGCTGCAAGAGCTGGCCGGTCTTGGCGGGGCGCGCGTTCGCCACTACGTGCGGGCGTTGTCGATGCTGATCTCGACCGGTGTCGCATTCGCAATGGTGTTGAAAACCGGCGAGTACTCCGCCAACTCGCGCAGCTTCTCGGGCGGAGCATCAGACTGCACGTGCATTGTC
>JAGPEO010000270.1 GCA_018056925.1 Phycisphaerae bacterium | reverse complement strand
GTTCTACCCGTGGGCCGTCGTTTTTGGCGGCGGAGGCACAACCGAGGCGGGAGGCGCCGCGACCGCCGACGCGCTGCAGTCGATCCGCTGGGCCGCCATGTGGGATATGTTGTTCTTCTTCGGCGTGATCGTGGTCGGCTTCCTCTTCCTGTGGCGGTTCGGCTACCTGGATTGGGTGCGGACCACCAGAACGGCACGAGCCGACGCACGGCCGCCGACCACCGAAAACGAAACCAGGACGCTGGACGATGCGCGTTTCCGCCAGACGGTGAACGAGTTTGCGGAGGCGCCCGCGCAGGCTAGGACGTAAACAATATGGGCTGGCTGCAAAACCGCTTCGAAGAAAACTTCGCCATAACCACGGTGGATTGGGCCCTCAACTGGGCCCGTGCCAACAGCATCTGGCCGATGACCTTTGGCCTGGCGTGTTGCGCCATTGAGATGATGGCGACCGCCTCGTCGCGCTGGGACCTGGACCGCTTCGGGGCCGGTGCCTACCGCGCCACCCCGCGCCAATCGGATCTGATGATCGTGGCCGGCACCGTGACCTTCAAAATGGCCTCGCGCATCCGGCGTCTGTACAACCAGATGCCCGATCCGAAGTACGTGCTGGCGATGGGCGCCTGCGCGATCGGCGGCGGACCCTACTTCAAATACGGTTATCACGTGGTCAAAGGCGTCGACCTGATCGTGCCGGTGGACGTCTACGTGCCGGGCTGCCCGCCGCGCCCGGAGGCGCTGGTCGAGGGTTTGCTCCGTCTGCAGGACAAGATGCGGCAGCAAACCATCGCCAAGCAGGCCGAGGCAGTGTGAACGCGGGGCGTGACTGGACCGGGCCGGCAGAGCCGCCCCTGTGATTGGAACATACTGTGACACCACAGGAAATAGCAGAGATTCTGAAGCAGCGATTCGGCGATGCGATTACTGAGGTAGCGGCGGACGCGCTGCATCCGCAAGTGACTGTCGCCGCCGAGCGCTGGCACGAGGTGGCCCTTTTCCTCCGCGATGAACCGCACCTGGCGATGAACATGCTGCGGTGTATCAGCGGGATCGATCGCCATCCGGAGCCGTACATCGACCTGGTGTACGACATCGTCTCCATGCAGCTCGGCAAAGCGAACGGAGAAACCCCCTCGCCGACAGCCGTGTGGGCCAACAACGGCGGAATTTCGATCAAGGTGCGCTTGCCGCGGGACGGGGGGCACGTGTGCAGCGTGACGGATATCTGGCCGGCGGCGGAATGGCACGAGCGCGAAACTTTCGACCTGCTGGGCGTGAGCTTCGATGAGCATCCAGACCTGCGGCGGATCCTCTGCCCGGACGATTGGGTGGGCCATCCACTGCGGAAAGATTACGTGTTTCCAACTGAGTACGAGGGCATTCCGGCGGCCACAGCCGAGGTGACCAAGTGAAGAAGTCACGAAGTCAGCAAGAGCTGCCGGTTACAGTGTCCTGTTTTCGGGCGACCGCCGGCCCGCTATCACCTGATCAGGTTAGCACCTTATCACGCGGTCTCGTCGCCAAAGTGTAGACATATGCCAGAAAAGACCTACACCGCCGCTCCCGACCTGCTCGCCGATCTGGACTCCGCCAGCCTGCCCGGCGAACTGCGCACCGAGGAAATGCTGATCAACATGGGCCCGCAGCACCCCAGCACGCACGGCGTGTTGCGCCTGGTCCTGCGGACCGACGGCGAGATGGTGCTGGAAGTGACGCCGCACATGGGCTATCTGCACCGCTGCGCGGAGAAGGTCGGCGAAAACGTCGCGCCGTTCCAGTTCATCCCCATCACCGACCGCCTGGACTACCTGGCGGCGATGAACAACAACCAGGCCTTCAGCATCGCCGTGGAGAAGCTGGCCGGGCTGGAAGTGCCCGAGCGAGGCCGGTACATCCGCATCATCATGGCCGAGCTGAACCGCATTGCGTCGCACCTGGTTTCGTTCGGGACGTTCGGCCTGGAAATGGGCGCCTTTACCCCGCTGCTCTTCGGCTTCCGCGAGCGCGAGTACATCCTCGACATGTTCGAGGCGACCTGCGGGGCGCGGCTGACCTATAGCTACATCACGATCGGCGGTCCGAACCAGGATCTGCCCGAAGGCTTCCTCGAGAAACTGGCCTGGTACCTCGATTACCTCGAGCCGAAGATCGACGAATACAACAACCTGCTGACGTACAACCACATATTCGTAAAACGGACGGCCGGCGTGGGGGTAATCTCGGCCGAAGACGCGATCGCCTGGGGCCTGACCGGGCCGTGCCTGCGTGGCAGCGGCGTCAAATGGGACCTGCGCAAGTGCGAGCCGTATGACATTTATGACCGGTTCGACTTTGATATACCGGTTGGAGTGGACGGCGGCTCGAACGGCATACCCAAGGGCGTGACGGTCGGTGACAGTTGGAACCGCTACTTCGTGCGGATTTCGGAAATCAAGCAGTCGATCCGCATTTTGCGGCAGTGCCTGGAGCAGATTCCCGGCGGCGACTTCCGGACCAAAGTGCCGCGCGTGCTGAAACTTCCGCCCAAGGAAGTGTACTTCGAGGCGGAGGGGGCGCGCGGGCAGGTCGGTTTCCTGATTGTGGGCGACGGAACGCCCATCCCGCGCCGGGTGAAGATCCGCGGCCCCTCGTTCTGCAACCTCTCCATTCTTCCCCATGTCTGCCGCAATGTTTTGCTGGCGGACATCGTGGCGATCGCCGGGAGTATTGATGTGGTTATGGGGGAGGTGGATCGATGACGAACTGCGTCAAGCTGCCACTGAGCGACGGGTTTACATCTGAACACGCCTTACGATCCCGCTGGGGGCCTGATGCGCGGCGGCGGGCGGTGCGATGGTTTGTCGTTGTGGGGCTCGTGGCCTCCGCAGCCGCCTTGTTGCTCGGGTTCGCCGCCACTCGCACGACGGACGGTACGCAGGTCGCGGCCGCGCTCGGCGCGACGGCCGTGGCGGTCACGGCGCTCGCGTGCTTCGCCACAGCGCTGGTGGTTCGATTCGCTGAAGCCGTTGGATGGCTGCTGGCGCGGTTGGCGTTCCTGATTTTCATCGGCGCAGTGGTGGGCACTGTCGTCGTAGCCTGGGTGCCTGCATTGCTATACCAGCATGTCGACGCCATTGGTCCGCCGGGAACGCTGACGGTCGACAACCTACAAGCGTCCTTGGGGGACGGTGCGGCGGCGCGCCTTGCGGCCTACGGCCTGTGGCCACTGCAGTTCCGCCTGACGCGTGACATTATCACCATGGTCGGCGCCATCGGCTTCGTGTCGATCTTCGCCTCGTTCGCCATTTGGTGGGAGCGCAAGGTCGCCGGCCGCATTCAAAGCCGCCTGGGCCCGATGCGCGTCGGCGGCTGGCACGGCTGGGCGCAATCCATCGCGGATGGCCTGAAGCTGGTTCAGAAGGAAGATATCTGCCTGGAAGGGGCGGATCGCAGACTGTTCTTCCTGGCGCCCTACATCGTCTTCGTCCCGGCCTTGACGATCTTTCTGGCATTGCCGTTCAGTGCCGCCTGGGTCGGACGCGACCTGGATGTCGGGCTGATCCTCATCTTTGCCATGCTGGGCGTCGGAGTGGTCGGCGTGCTGCTGGGCGGGTGGGCCTCGAATGACAAGTGGAGCATGTTCGGCGCGATGCGCGAAGCCTGCCAGATGATCTCTTACGAGATCCCGCTGGGCTTCTCGCTGCTCGTGCCCCTCATGATCGCCGGCACGATCCGCCTGACCACCATCGGCGACCTGCAGGCCGGCGGCTTCTGGACCTGGCTGGCTTTCTCCAACCCCTTTGCCTTCGTGGCCGCGGTGATTTTCTTCATCGCCACCCTGGCGAGCTGCAAGCGCGCCCCGTTCGACCTGCCCGAGGCAGAAAGCGAATTGGTGGCCGGCTACATGACCGAATACAGCGGCTTCCGCTGGGCGTTGTTTATGTTCGCCGAGTACGCGGAAATGTTCGCGGTCGGGGCGCTGGGCGCGATCCTGTTCTTCGGCGCCTGGCACTCGCCGCTGCCCGCCTCCTGGGGCGCGGAGCTGGCACATGGGCCGATATGGCAACAAGCCCTGCATGGCCTCCTATTCAGCGGGCCGCTCTGGCTGATCGCCAAGGGTTTCTTCTTCGTCTTCGTCCAGATTTGGCTGCGCTGGACGCTGCCGCGCATCCGCATCGATCAGGTGATGTACACCTGCATCCAGGTATTGTTGCCCTTGGCACTGGTGATTCTGCTGGGCAACACGTTCTGGGGCCTGTGGGTGCGAAACGGCAGCGGCTTGGCAATCGGCGCGAATGTCGTTCTCAGCGCGCTCGGCGTCATTCTGATGGCCGGCTTCGTCTGGTTTGTCGCATACGGATTCCTGAACCGCCGGGTCCTGGTCGGCACGCTGGCGGTCGATCATTTGCCGGGAGCATAGGATGACCGCTTCGGGCTGGGAAACTTTGGCCTTCTACCTGGTTGCGGCGCTCGTGGCCGGCTCGGCGCTGGGCTGCGTCATCGCGACCAACATCGTCCGCATGGCCTCCTGCCTGCTGGGCACGCTGGGCGGCGTGGCGTTGCTGTACTTCCTGCTGGCGGCGAACTTCCTGGGCGTGATTCAGCTCGTGGTTTACGCGGGCGGCACGCTGATCGTGATCGTCTTCGGCGTCATGCTGACCAGCCGGGCCTACGGCATCAAGCTGCGGCCAAAACGCATCGAAGCTGTGGCCGGGCTGGTTGTCTGTGCGGCGTTGCTGGCGGGGTTGGTGGGAATCCTGGCGACGACGCAATGGCATGCCGCCGATAGCACGGCCCTGGCCTCCGGGCAGGCGAGCGACGACGTCGCCGCTTTTGGCAAGCAGCTTCTCGGCCCGTACCTGGTGCCGTTTGAACTGGTCAGTGTGCTGCTGCTGGCGGTGATGATCGGTGCGGCGTACCTCGCCCAGCCGGCCAGGCGGGAAGCGGAGTAAAAACAGAATGCAAGGTGCGAAATTCAAAATGCAGGGTCGCGAAGCTTCATTCCGCAGTTCGCATTTTGAATTCAAGCTGAGCACACGGAGCTTAGACCTACGATGCTAACGGTCAGCCTGACCCACTACCTCGTCCTGGCCGCCTTCCTCTTATGCTGCGGTCTGTACGTGATGACCACTAAGAGGAACGCGGTCGGAATCCTGATCGGGGCCGAACTGGTGCTGAACGCCGCCGGGTTGAACATGGTGGCGTTCTCGCGCTACGGCATCGGCGGGATTGACGGGCAGATTGGGACGTTGTTCGTGATCGTGCTGGCGGCGGCCGAGGCGGCCATCGCGATCGCAATATTAGTGAACTATTACCGGGTGCTGGCGACGATCGACGTCGACCAGGCCGACGCGTTGAAAGGATAGTTGTCAGTTGTCAGTTCTTGGTTGTCCGTTGCGCCGGAGGTCCATTCGCGGGGCAAGCGTCCAGGCGCGCGAACTGACACCTGACCGCTGAAACCGAGAGCGCCAATGTCGAACATCGAACTACTGCTTGTGGCCGGCGTCCTGATTCCGCTGGGCGGCTTT
>JAGPEO010000269.1 GCA_018056925.1 Phycisphaerae bacterium | reverse complement strand
GGCGGGTGGTGGAACACAACGAACTTCCACGTCGCCGGAGCGGCGGCCAAAGTCTGTTTCAGCCAGGGAGCGACCTTTTCGGCCAGGGTTGCTTCGGGCAGCGTGCTATCCAGGACTACGATGCGCGCGGAACCATAGTCGAACCAGTAGTTCGTTTCTGGCTGCAGATCTGCCGGGCCGTTGTGCGGCAGTTCGAAGATGCCCAGGTATGGGTCGCCTTGGTCGGTCAGCACGTCGTGATTGCCCAGCGTAGGCCAGAACGTTATTTGCGATAGCAAATCGCGATACGGTGCGAAGAAGCGCTCTTCGTAATTGTTGCGCTCACCGCGTTTGTAAACCACGTCTCCTGTATGCAGCAGGAAATCGGGCGAAAACTCCAGTGACCGCATGCGCTGGGCGAGCAAGTACTGCTCCCGCGTGCCGAGGCCGCTGTCACCAAAGGCAATGAAGGCGAACGGTTCCCCCGCGGCTCGATTGGTTCGCAACGTGGCTTCCGCCAGCGTTCGCCGTCCGAGTTGGATGCGGTAGGGGTGCGCCGTACCGGCGGTCAAGCCGGTGATGCGCACTCGTTGGCGAGTATCGTTTGCCTCGGCCGGGTAATCGCGCGAATCAGGCGGGGCCCCGAGCGTCACCAGGCAATCACCCGGCTTGACGGGCCGGCTGGTGTACCAGACCAGCGTGACCTCGTCCGGGCCGGCAGCCTGAACCAGCGGCCCCTCAACGATGCGGACCGGCAGAATCCAGGGCGAAGCGAAGAAAACCAGGAAACCCGCGACGATGAACAGCATCGCGCCCAACAACACGGCGCGCGGGCTTGCTTGGCCGCGGCGCATGTTCATGGCTGCTCCGCAGGTGCGTGGGCGGCGGGCTCGGTAGTCGGTGTAGCTTGTGGGATTAATGGGGTGCGCTCCTGAGGCGGTTTCTCACCATTCTCTTTATACCACAAAGCGAACAGCCGCAGGGCATTGCGGCGCGTCCTCTCATCAAGAAAGCCGGTCACCGGATGGTCGCCCGGCGCGGACACGAATCCCAGCTCATCGGGCGGCAAGCCATAAATGCGCGCCAAGGCCAGCAACGCGGCATCGCCCACCGTGACCCTCAGCAGGCTGCCTGCCCCCAGACTGCGTACCGCGTGCTGTTCAGTGTCCGTGGTGCACTCGAGCAACAGCGGTACAGCCCGCTCGTCGCCGATTTTGCCCAACGCATCCAGCGTCTCCGCGACGCGGAAAAGCGTGCGGTACGGCGGGCGGCCGAAACAGCGAATCGCCTCGACGATAACCGGCACGCTGGAGCGCGCCTTTGAATTGCCTAGAAGACAGATGGCGCGATTCGAAAAATCCGCCCAGGCCGCAGCCTCCTCCGCCGGTAATGCCCCGGTCGTGCCGCACACCGCCTGGCTTGCCCCGTCGACGAAGCGCTCTAGACCGCGCATGGTGGCCGGATCATCTCCCAACCGGGCCGCTATCTTCAGCGCCGCTTCGACAACGAGAGCGTCCCAGTCGAACAGCCGCGACGTGACCAGCACGCCGGCCGCGCTACCCGGCTCGAGCGGGATTTGATAGAGCGCCGCCAGTCGCCGCCGCGGGTCGTCGTCGAACAGCCGCTCGAGCAGGTCGCGATTTCCGGCTGCGACCTGGTCGAATAGTTGTGCGTCTTCCGGCGGCAGGTTTGCCTGGTACAGACGTATTCGCAGCGCCGCGTGAACGCGTTGCAGGGCTTGCAGAACGCGGCGCTGCTCGGCCGGAGAGCGTTGCTCCAGGTTCTTTAGAACCGCCGCGACCGGCTCAACGATCTGCCGCACGAACTCGTCGGCGGCCGCCGCGGCTTCGTCGGGAGTGCCGCGCGCGATCTGGTCGGCTAGATGCGATAGGGCGGGCTGAGTCGACGGCGGCACGCTTGCCGGCCCCGCCGCGGACGCTACGACTGCGATCGCGCTCAATAAGACCGCGGCCGTAGCACGACCGAACCGTTTGCCCCTGGGTGTCGTGAGGAGGATCATGTTCATCTCCCGTTGCCTCAGTGCGCCTGACCCAACTTACAACCGTAACTCACTGCCCGCTCCGCGCAAAGCAGAGGCGGGGCGTGTCACCCAGAAATGCCGCCAGGAATATCCCGCCGGCGCAGTACCCTCGGCCGCGAGGCACGCGGGGCTGGGTTGCCCTTGCTGGCGCTGCTGGCTCGGATCAGGCTTTGCGGGCTCGGGTCGGGTGCCCGGCGCCCCGATTTACGAGCAATGGTGACTGCGTTAAGCTTTTTGGTGAAAGGGAGCTGACAATGAGAAAGAACAATCGCGTTGTGCCTTGGTTCACCGGATCTGGTTCGATTCTCACGCTCGCTGGGGCCGTCATGCTCATGCTCGCATGGGGCTGCTCCAAATCGGCGGACACGCCGCCAGAGAAACCGCCTGCCGCCCCGGCCGCCAGTCCAGAAGCCGGCGCGCCGCAGACCGCTGTTGAGACGCCCGCACCACAACCAGCCGCTGCCCCCGCAACGCCACCGGCCGCCGGGAACGTTTCGCCACCGGCCGCGGCACCCACTCCGCCGCCGGCCGCAAACGTTCCGCCACCGGCCGCGCCCACGGCCGGAAATGCGCCGGGCGCTTCTGCGGTGCGGCCCGATTCCGAGGAGGCCAGGCGGCTGATCGAAGAGAAGCTGGCGCAATTGCAGTCTGCCGGAGCGAAGCCGGCCCCTGGGCAGGCTGTTACGCCGCCGCCGTCAGCCGGCGCGCCATCCGTTCCGGCGAGTGGCGCTCAGGCCGCGCCACAGCCCCTTCCGCCGCCCCCTGCACCGGCCGCTGGTGAACAAAAGCCGGGCAGGACTCCCATTCTGGACGGCGAGTCGCTCGACATGGCGCCGCCGCCGCCGGATCAGCCGCAGCCCCGAGCGGTGTACGACCGCGAGCTGATCGTGGCGGATCCGATCTGGCGCGGCGAATCGGCCAAGTTCCTGTTCAACGTGCGAAATGAGGGCGAGGGCGTGTTGAACATGAAGATGAAAGCCTGCTGCGGCTTGAGCATTAACGGGGTGCGGAACGGTTGGCCGGGCTGGTCGCTGAGGCCCGGCGAGTCCGAAACATTCGAGATGACGTTTGGGCCGAGTGCCCGTGGCGATTTCACGCGCTATTCGCCGCTGCATACGAACGATCCCCAAAACCCGAAGATCAACTTCACCTTGAAGGGGCGGGTACTGGTCGCGTTTAACGTGGAGCCGCACGTAGTGAATCTGGGTGTGGTTCAGCCGGATTCGGGCCCGATTACCAAAACGCTGACCATCACGCGCGGCGACGGCGGACCGCTGCAGCCGAAGCTGAACCCGCCTAAAGACCCGCGCGTCAAAGCGGAGTTGAAAGAGGTCGAGCCTGGGGAGCGTTACACGTTGGAGGTAACGGTGACCCCGCCGCTGCCGCACGATTACCGTAGTTCGCTGGTGCTGGATACCGGCGTAAGCCAGGCCCCGCGCGAGACGATCCTGATCGTTACCCAGCATGAGGAGCATTGAGCTGCCGCCCGCGCTAACGGCTTGCAACGCGCGTCAGGGCAGGACGCGGTAGGGGCGGCGCGCTTCGTACTGCCTGATCTGGAAATCGAGGTTGCCCGGAACGCGGCTGTCGCGTGGGAAGTCGGCCCGAATCTGCCGCGCGATGCGCACCGCTTCCTCAAAGCGACCGGTTTCGGCGTACGCCGCCGCCAAGGCTGCGGCGCTCCGCGGGTCCGGGTCGCCGCTACGGACCGCGAACTCGGCCAATTCGAGAGCTCGCGGTCCATCGCGCAAGTTTTCATCGTGGGTGGTGGATTGGTACCAGGCCAGCGCGGCGCAGAGTCGCGGGTCGGCGGGCTTGGCGGCGTGTGCTTCCTTCAATACCTTGAGCGCTTCTCTCTCTCGCCCGCCCGCGGCCAGGAGGTCGGCCCAATTGCAAAAGACCTCGGGGTCAGAGGCATCCTCGTTCCAGGCGCAATACGCCTCGGCCCGGGCGATTCCCTCCTGCTGGCGGCGCAGGTTGTCCAGCAAGGCGGATAACATCTGCTCCGCCTGCCCGTGGTTGGGTTCACGCTCGAGCACTTGTTGGCACAGCTCGATGCCATGCGCATAGCGGCCGCGCGACGCCAGCGTGAGCACCAGATCAAGCGCGGCCTGGCTTGACTCCGGATACAGTTGCAAAGCCTGCGTGAGCAGTAACTGGCTCTCATCCAGCCGGTTGACCAGGCCATAGCAGTTCCCCAGCAGGTGGAGAATGGCAAACGACTCAGGACTTTGTTCGGCGGCCGGCTCGAGCAGCTTGATGGCCTCGGCCGGGGCGTGAGGCGCCAGCTCCTGGGCGGTGCGGTAATCGCGCTCGACGGCGATCATGTCGCGCGGGTTCTTTAGTGCCGGCGCGGTGCTGGACGGGCTGGGCGTGTCGCCTACGTAGCCCAGGCTGCGAAGGGCGCGCTCCTGGGCCGAGTCCGGTTTCACGGACACGCCAGAGCGGCGCTGTACGGCGTGTTCGAAGGCCTGCAACTCCGACTCGAGCTGCGTGACGACCTCGGGGCGGGCGGCGGCCACGTTCGACATCTGGCGCGGGTCAGCTTGCCGGTCGTACAGTTCGTTGCGCGGGGCGCGGATGTAAACCCACTGGGGGGTAGTGATACTGTAAAGCGCGCTCCAACCGAAGCTGTAGAACGGGTACTCCGTCTCGCCGTAAATAGCGCGCGACGCCGGCGGCCGGCCGGCGAGGGCCGACAAACCACTGACGCCGCTGACGGTCTGCGGCACGGGCCAGCCGACGAGTTCAAGCACGGTGGGCATGATGTCGGAAATGGCGACCAAGTCCGCGCACACGACGTTCTGCGGGAGCCGCCCGGGCAACGACATAATCAGCGGCACGTGCATCAATTCGACGTTGAGCAGCAGCGTGTGCAAGTCGTATCCGTGGTCGCCCAGCCCCTCGCCGTGGTCGGCCACGGCGATTACGAGGGTTCGTTCGCGCAGGTTGTTGATTTGCAGCCAGTCGATCAGGCGGCCGATGTTGGCGTCCATGAAGGCGACTTCGCCGGCATAGGGCCCGCCGGCACGGGCGGCATACTCCTCAGGCGGGGTGTAGGGGTCATGCGGATCGAAGTAGTGCACCCAGCAGAAGAAGCGCTGGTCACGCACCTCTTCCAACCAGGCCAAGGCCTGGTTGCTCATGCTGTGGGCCGAATGCGAGCGCAAAATCTCGCCGGACGGGCTGATGGGTATGTCGTCGCGATAGTTCTCGAACCCGCGGTTCAGACCATAGCGCGCCTGCAAAATGGCGCACGCCACGAAAGCGCCGGTGCGGTAGCCGTGCTGGTTGAAGATTTCGGCCAGCGTGGGCAGTTCGGGCCCGAGTGCGAAACGGGTGTTGTCGCGTACGCCGTGCTCGGGGGGCAGCGTGCCGGTCATGAGCGAAGCATGGGCGGTGAGCGTGATGGGGGCGTGCGTGAAGGCGTTGCTGAAGCGCACGCCGGTGCGGGCCAGGTTGTCCAGGACCGGCGTCAAGTTCCCTGGATGGCCGTAGCAGCCGAGGTAATC
>JAGPEO010000267.1 GCA_018056925.1 Phycisphaerae bacterium | reverse complement strand
GGCAGCCGCAAATGACGGCTCACGCCTTGGCCGGGTCGGAGGCTTCGGGGTCGATGCCCAGGGCTTCGATGGCGGCCGGGAGTTGGTCGCGGGCGAATTTGCCGACGCGCGACAGTTCAAAGAGAGCGGTGTAGGCCACGTGTTCGGCGTTGACCTCGAAGAACCGGCGCAGTTGCTGGCGGGTTTCGCTGCGGCCGAAGCCTTCTGTGCCCAGGGCGTGGATGCGGTCGGGGGCCCAGGGGCACAGGCGGTGCGACAGGGCGTTGACGTAGTCGCTGGTGGCGACGACCGGCCAGGGCTGGCCCTCCAGCATTTGCTTCATGTAGGGCTTGCGCGGCGGGCGGTCCGGGTGCAGGCGGTTCCAGCGCTGGCAGGCCATGGCGTCGCGGTAGAGTTCGTTGTAGCTCGTGACGCTCCAGACGTCGGCCGCGACTTCGAACCGCTCGCGCAAAATCTCCTGGGCCCGGATGGCCTCGCGCAGCAGCGGCCCGCTGCCGAACAGATGCACGCGCGGCAGCTTGCCCGGCTTTTCGGCCGCGCGGAAGCGGTACATGCCGCGGACGATGCCCTCTTCAGCGTCCTCTGGCATGGCCGGCTGCGGATAGAGTTCGTTGTAGACCGTCAGATAGTAGAAGACGCTTTCGCCCTGCTGGTACATCCGCCGGATGCCGTCCTGAATGATGACCGCCAGCTCGTAGGCGAAGGCCGGATCATACGAAACGCAGTTCGGCACGACGCTGAAGAGAAGCTGGCTGTGGCCGTCCTGGTGCTGGAGTCCTTCACCGGCGAGCGTGGTGCGGCCGGCGGTGCCGCCGACCAGGAAGCCGCGGGCGCGGGCGTCGGCGGCGGCCCAGATCAGGTCGCCGATGCGCTGGAAGCCGAACATCGAGTAATAAATGAAGAACGGGATCGCGTTGACACGGTGCGTGGCGTAGGCCGTGCCGGCCGCGGTGAAGGAGGCCATCGAGCCGGCCTCAGTAATGCCTTCCTCGAGAATCTGGCCGTTCTTGCGTTCCTCGTAGCGCATGAGCAGGTGTGCGTCGACGGGTTCGTAGAGCTGGCCGAAGCGGGCGTAGATGCCGTAGTTGCGGAACAGGGCGTCCATGCCGAAGGTCCGGGCTTCGTCGGGGACGATCGGCACGATGAGCCGGCCGAGTTCGCTGTCGGACAAGAGGCGCGCCAGCATGCGCATGAAAGCCATGGTGGTGGCGGCGGGCCGCGGGCTGCCTTTGAGAAACTCCGTGAACAGGCGGAGCGAAGGAGCGGTCAGCGGCTCGGCGCGGACCACGCGGCGTGGGATGAAGCCACCCAGGGCGCGGCGACGTTCGATCAGGTACTCATACTCAGGACTGTCGGGCGCGAAGCGGCAGAACGGCGCCTCGAGGAGTTGCTTGTCGGTGACCGGGATTTCAAAGCGATCGCGGAAGTAACGCAGCTCCTGTTCGTTCAGCTTCTTCTGCTGATGGGCGATGTTGCGGCCTTCGCCGGCCTCGCCCAGTCCGTAGCCCTTGATCGTGCGGGCCAGAACGACGGTGGGCTGGCCGCGATGCGCGACGGCCGCGGCGTAAGCGGCGTAGACTTTTTCCGGGTCATGCCCGCCCAGGCGCAGCGTGCGAATCTGGTCGTCGGTGAGATGGTCAACGAGTCTCAGGGCACGCGGGTCGCGCCCAAAGAAGTGCTCGCGGCAGTAGGCGCCCGACTCGACGGCGTAGCGCTGCCACTGGCCGTCGACGGTGTCCTCCATGAGGTCAATCAGGACGCCTTCGTGGTCCGCGGCGAAGAGCGGGTCCCAATCGCCGCCCCAGATGACTTTGATGACGTTCCAGCCGGCGCCGCGGAAGGCGCCCTCCAACTCCTGGATGATGTTGCCGTTGCCGCGGACGGGGCCGTCGAGGCGCTGGAGATTGCAGTTGATGACCCAGATCAGGTTGTCGAGCTTTTCGCGCCCGGCGAGGGTGATAGCGCCGAGGCTTTCCGGCTCGTCCATTTCGCCGTCGCCAAAGAAGCCCCAAACGCGGGACTGGGCGGTGTCGGCCAGTTCGCGGTCCTGGAGGTAGTAGTTGAAGCGGGCCTGGTAGATAGAGTTGATCGCCGCCAGCCCCATCGAGACGGTAGGGAACTCCCAGAAATCAGACATCAGCCATGGGTGCGGGTATGACGCCAGCCCGCCACCTTTGGCCAATTCGCGGCGGAAATTGACCAGGTGCGTTTCGTCGATGCGGCCTTCGAGATAGGCGCGAGCGTAGATGCCGGGAGCGGCGTGGCCCTGAAAATAGACCTGGTCGCCGGCGGAGCGGTCGGTCTTGGCGTGGAAGAAGTGGTTAAAGCCGATCTCGAAGAGCGTCGTGGCCGAAGCGTACGTCGAAAGGTGGCCGCCGATGCCGTCCGCGGCCCGGTTAGCCCGGATGACCATGGCCATGGCGTTCCAGCGGGCGTAGTTCTTGATGCGGCGTTCGATCTCGCGGTCGCCGGGGAAAGGCGGCTGTTCGGCGACCGGGATAGTGTTGATGTAGGGCGTGTTGGCCGAGAATGGGAAGCGGGCCCCGCTGCGGTAGCACCACTCGCGGAGCTGCTCGAGCAGGAACTCCACGCGTTGCGTGCCGAAGTGGCGTTTGACGGCTTCGGCGGAGGCCAGCCATTCGGCGGTTTCGAGCGGGTCGGAGTCGGGTACGTTTTCACGTGGCGGCATAGGCGTCCGTCGGTTGGTTATGGGGTTCTTGTGAGCCGTCGGTCGGCCCAGGTCAAACGGCAACGGCATGCCCGGGCCGCTCCGCGGGCTTGGGCATGGCAACCTCGCACGGGCATGGCACCCGGGCTGCGTATCTCGACCCGCGCCTGCCGGCTTCGCTGATGCCGGTTGCATTCGGCGTCGCTACGGCTTAAACTGCTTGATTCTAGCATTAACCGGCAATGAGGTACGAGCGTGTACGCGATATTTGAGGACGGCGGTAAGCAATACAAGGTCAGCACCGGCGACAAGCTGCTGATTGAGCTGAAGGAATTGCCCGAGGATCAAACACAGGTGGTGTTCGACAAGGTCCTGATGACGGGCGAGGGGGCCGAGGCGCGCATCGGCACGCCCTGGCTGGAAGGCGCCAGCGTCGCCGCTACGGTGATCGAAGAGACCAAGTTGCCGAAAGTCACCGGCGTAAAGTTCCGGCGGCGCAAGGGTTACCTCAAGAAGTGGGGTCACCGGCAGCGGGCCTTGTTGGTGCGGATCGACGCTATCAATGCGTGATAGCCATGCGGCGCAGGCTTGAGGGCCTGTGGAAGTGGTGCGCGCGCCGTCTAGTCTTCCAAGGCGGGCCTGCGGGCTCGTGAAAGATGCGGGGCGGGCTTGTCGGTTGTCAGCGGGTCGCCACCCGATCCGGCTGGCAATAATGCTTTTGTTCTGCGTTTTACTGGCCGGCGAAGGGGCGGCCGCTCCGGGGGATTTCGCCCAGAAGAAAGGCAATCGTCCGCCGTCCGGTCAAATCCGCAGGGGCGGCAAAAAGAAACCCCGCCGGAGTAAGCCCAAGAAGCCGGCCCAGAAACCTGACAAAGACGAATCTGAATCTGAAGAGGCGGCGACCAGCCAGCCAGCGGAACCGGAGGACGGGCCGGAGACGGTTGCGACGGTACTGCGCCGTCTGGGGCGCATGCGGCGTGGCGAAATGTCAGAGCGGGACATCGCTTTGAAGGCCGGGCTGGAGTTCGTTCGTGCCCTGTGCCGTGCGGATGGCGAGAAGGCTTCAGCGTTGCTGGAAGTGACGGGTTACCAGGTCATTCCAGGCGATGGACTCGGTGACGAGCCGGGGCCGCGCATCACGCCGGAGGCATTCGCCGCCGCGCTGGCTGCGGGTAGAGCCGCGGCGTTCGAGACGTTGCCCGCGGAATGCGTTGAAGCGGCGCCGCCTGAAGCGTTGCGGGAGAAGTTCCCCGGGATTTCGACCTGGATGCTGCCGACGGATTGGGGGATTGTTCTGAAACCGGTCGCCGAGCGTCACGATTGGGTGCAGCGTGAAGCCTGCCTGGTGGTTCGCTTGCGCGCGAGGAAGCCGACCGTTCAAGGCGGCACTGCGCTTGAGCCGTGGCCGGGCATTCTGCGGGCGGGATCGGGCGAAATTGGTTCCTGACTAACTTAGGGGGCTCGCTGGTACTTCGGGCTCGAATCGGGTGGGCACATTAAGGCAGTGGGGCTTGGGCCGCGGCCTGGGTCGCTGCTACTGCTTGGGAAGCGGTCCGGCCCAGGTAGGACCAGGTGTTCCCGCCGGCGTCTTTGGACAATTGAAGTTGGCGCTGGCCGTCGTTCGTGAGCGTTTCGAGGTCGACTGGCACGCTGTAATCAGAACTGTAGACCAGGCCAACGCTGACCGTGATTTGCAACGGCTGGCTGTCGAGCTGGATGCTGGAGCGCTCGACCGCCCGGCAGGCGCGGACTGCCGCGACGCAGGCGCCGTGCCGATCGCCGCGCGGCGCCACTACCACAAAACGCGGGCCGCCCCAGCGCGCCAACAGATCAACGTCGCTCAGCGAGGTTCGCAATCGCCGCGCGACTTGCCGCAGCACTCTGTCTGCCGCCGCCAATCCGAGGTCACTGCCGAGCTGCGCGAAACGGTCGACCTCAATAGTGAGCAGGGCGAAGCGCCGGGGCGACAGGCCCCTGAGTAGTTCAGCCATCCGCAGTTCGAAGCAGGCCCGGTTGGCGACGCCCGTCAGCCGGTCGGTCATGGCACGCCGCAGCCGGTGGGCGTCGCGGGCCGCCAACTGCACCGCCAGGGCGGCTCGCCCGGCCTCCTCCTGGGCGTCGGCGTAGAGGTCGTAGACCCGCAAGCCGCCCCCGAGGTCGACGTCGAAGAAAACCGCGGCCTCGGCGCAATCGGCGCGAATGGCGCGGGCCATGTCCTGCCACTCGGGCTCGGCCAGGGCCAACGTCTCCTCGATTACGGCTCGTGCCGCCTGCCGGGCTAGCTCGCTCAAGGGGCCTTTGTGGGAGAATACCGGCAACACTTCCAGCGCCAGGTGTACGATGTGCGCCAGCGCGTCCTCTTGTGAGTCAGGCCGCAGGCCGGTCCGCCCGGTTCGTTCCACGGCCCGTACCAACACGTCGGGCAGCCCCCATTCGGTCAGTATTCTGGTGCCTAATTGCGTGTGATCTGTGCCCAGGATTTTCCGCTCCGCTTCGACGAGGGGCAGGCCCTCTGCGACCAGGCGCAAGACTTGGCTGTATTCGTCGGGAGCGCCGCGGGCGAAGGCAAGTTGTCCAATCCGCGCGAGCTGCCCGGCGGTGAAGGCCTCCTCGCGATCGGCAGTACCAAGATGTTGCGCGAAACGGCGGGCGGTCACCGCGATCAGGAAGCTGTCGCGCCAGAAGCGTTGCAGGTCGAATTCCGGGCAAATGGGCTCGAAGCTGGGAGAGGCCAGGGAAAAGCCCAGGGCGATATTCTTCACCGTTCGCAGGCCGAGAAACAGCACCGCCTCGCGCACGGATGCGACGGCGCGGGGGGTACGGAGCAGCGGCGAGTTGGCGAATTTCAGGACTCGGGCCGACAGAGCCG